>JBEKAD010000362.1:0-5876 GCA_050018435.1 Terriglobia bacterium | reverse complement strand
CGGCACCTGGGGCGCCATGTTGATGGCCTTGTGCTTGGCCTCACTCTTGGACTTGACCGGGCAGATTTCCACGCATAGCGCGCAGCCGGTGCAATCCTCCGGCGCCACTTGCAGCGTGTATTTCATCTCCTTAAATTCTTTCCAGCGCGCCGCGGCTGACTTGAAGGTGGGGGGAGCTTTTTCCAGCAGCGCTGGGTCGTAGATCTTGGCCCGGATCACGGCGTGGGGGCACACCAGCACGCACTTGCCGCACTGGATGCAAAGGATTTCGTCCCAGACGGGAATTTCCAGCGCGATGTTGCGCTTTTCCCACTGCGCCGTGGCGCTGGGGAAGGTCCCGTCGTTGGGCATGGCGCTGACCGGCAGGGCATCGCCTTCGCCCTCGATGATCTTGGCCAGCACGTCGCGCACGAACTCCGGCGCTTGCGACGGCACCGGTGGGCGCATGTCGAAGCTACTGCTTACTTCCGCCGGAACCTTGACCTCGTGGAGTTGATCGAGCGAAGCGTCCACCGCGGCGAAGTTCTTCTGCACCACGGCTTCGCCGCGCCGCCCGTAAGTTTTCTCAATGGCGTGCTTGATGGAGGCAATGGCTTCCTCACGGGGTAGCACTCCGCTGATGGCGAAGAAACAGGTTTGCATCACGGTGTTGATACGGCCGCCCATCCCGGCTTCTCTTGCCACCTTGATGGCGTCGATCACAAAGAAGCGCAGTTTCTTCTGGATGATCTGCCGCTGGGTGGTGCGGGGCATCATGTCCCAGACCTCGTCCGGTCCGTAGGGGCTGTTGAGCAGGAAGACGGCGCCGGGTTCGGCAGCCTTGAGCACATCATAGCGCTCGAGGAACGTGAACTGGTGGCAGGCCACGAAATTGGCCTGGGTGATCAGGTAGGTGGAGTGGATCGGCTTGGGGCCGAAGCGCAGATGGGAAATGGTGATGGAGCCGGATTTCTTGGAGTCGTACACGAAGTAGCCCTGCGCGTAATTGTCGGTATCTTCGCCGATGATCTTGATGGAGTTCTTATTGGCACCGACCGTGCCATCGGAGCCCAGACCGTAGAAGATGGCGCGCACGGTCTTGGGGTCTTCGGTGGAAAACGTGGGGTCAACTTCCAGGCTAGTATGCGTGACGTCGTCCACGATGCCCACGGTGAAGTGGTTGAGAGGCGCGGGCTTCAGCATTTCGTCGAACACGGCCTTCACCATGGCGGGAGTGAATTCCTTGGAAGACAGTCCGTAGCGCCCACCGATAATGCGGGGGAAGCTTGCAAACGGCGCTTTGCCTGCGGCCAAGCCTTCGCTGATGGCGGTGATGGCATCGACGTAAAGAGGTTCGCCGGCGGCGCCCGCTTCCTTGGTGCGGTCCAGCACAGCCAGGTTCTTTACCGTCTTGGGGAGGGCGGCAAGGAAATGTTCAATCGAGAAGGGCCGATAGAGACGGACCTTGAGCAAGCCCACTTTTTCGCCGCGCGGCGTGAGGTACTCCACGGTTTCCTCCGCGGCTTCGGCGCCGGAGCCCATCATGATGATCACGCGCTCGGCATCCGGCGCGCCCACATAGTCAAACAGGTGGTAAGAGCGGCCCGCCACCCTCGCGAACTTGTCCATGACGTTCTGGACGATCTCGGGACAAGCCAGATAGAAGGGATTCACCGTTTCGCGGGCCTGGAAGAAGACGTCGGGGTTCTGCGCGGTGCCGCGGATGAAGGGACGATCCGGGGAAAGGGCGCGCTTGCGGTGCGCTTCCACCAAGTCGGTGGGGATCAGCGCACGCAGATCGTCGTCGGTCAATTCTTCGATCTTGCCGACCTCGTGCGAGGTGCGGAAGCCATCGAAGAAGTGCAGGAAGGGAACGCGCGACTCCAGCGAGGCGGCCTGCGCGATGAGGGCGAAGTCCGTCACTTCCTGGACGGAATTCGACGCCAGCAGACCGAAGCCCGTCGAGCGCGTCGCCATCACGTCACTGTGGTCGCCGAAAATCGAGAGGGCGTGCGTGGCCAAGGTGCGCGCCGAGACGTGCAATACCGTCGGCGTCAGCTCGCCGGCGATTTTAAACATGTTGGGAATCATCAGCAGCAGGCCTTGCGAGGCCGTAAAGGTGACGCCCAGCGATCCGGCCTGGAGCGCGCCATGCAGCGCACCCGCAGCACCTCCTTCGCTCTGCATCTCGATCACGTGCGGGACCGTGCCCCAGATGTTGGGTTGGATCTCCGCCGACCACTGATCCGCCCACTCTCCCATGGGAGAAGAAGGCGTGATGGGATAAATGGCAATTATTTCATTGGTGCGGTAGGCGACGCGGGCAGCCGCCTCGTTCCCGTCAATGGTTACCTTGCTTCTGGTCATCTTTTTGCTCCGTCATGCAGATAGTATTTGTTCAAAACTCGTGCAACGAAACTTGTCTTCGATCGCCTGGCTGTTCTGTAGCGGCGGTCTATGAGCGCCGAAGTCGTTAATTCCAAAAACCAACTGTGATAGACCGAGCCTGCCCAAATTGCGCCCGATTGACCGGGCGCTGACCAGCGGCTCTGCCGCCTGCTGTGCGGAAAGGCTGTGCCTTTCCGTGGCGCTTATGCCTAACCTACCCACTCCGCGCCGTCTGGAAGGCTGCGCCTTCCAGACGGCGCGGAGGAAGGTTAATAAGATGGGCCTGGCCGGAAAGCCAGAGGCTTTCCGCACAGCAGGCGGCAGAGCCGCGTTGACCACTCGAAGAGTTCGCTAATTCGGACAAGCTTGGTCATAGATCGCCGGTTTCTAGAATTAACGACTTCGGCGCTCATAGAGCGCCGCTACAAGCTTGCCAAGCGGCGGCCGATCTCGAGCGCGGCGGCCGATTCCGCCCGGCGCTCTTCGGGTTCGAGCGCAAGCACGGCTTCCCATGCCTCCGCCGGCAGCAGCGGGTTCTTCTCAAGCCAGGCGGCCATCGCGGACAGTGCGGCGCGCTTCGGATTGGCTTCGCGGCGGAGGGGGAGCCGGATCACGCGGCCCCTCGGCGGGTCCACCGCGATTTGTGAGTCCAACAGCAGGAGTGTTTCCTCCCGGCACGCTGCCACCGTCCCGTTGGCTTGCAGTTCCTTCCAGCCATCCTCACTGACCACCAGGACCACGTCCGGGCTTTCCATCCCCGTGTACTCGATGGGCTTGGGGCTCAGGCAGATCTCAGATAGGGAGAATCCCGAACCCTGCGTGACCGGGTTGTCGTTTTTCTGCGTAGAATAGAGCCCGGCGGCGAGGGCGGCGCGGCAGAACAACGCGGCAGCAGATTGAACGCGGTCGCCTGCTGTTCCGGCTACAACCAGTCGGACCTCGTCCGCCAGCTTAGCGGGGGCGTTGAGACGGGGAACCGCAGGTTTGGCGCGTTTCGGCCGGGGCGATTCCATTTCGTGATGGTAGAGTTCGCGGAAGGTCGGCCGTTCCATCTCGGTTTCCATCTCCCCGAGGGCATATCCCTGACGCAAGATGATCTCCTGGAGAGAAGCGCCGCTGACCTGGTTCCAACGTGTTCCATAGGCCGTGCAAAGCTCTACGATCTCCACCATAGAGAATCCTGGGGAATCGATGGCGTTAGCGATGGTGCTGGCTAATTCCTGGCTGGTGGCAAGCTGGCGAGCCAGAAAGGTGGCATGAGCGGTGCGCAACAGTGCGAGCAAATCCAACGGCGGGGTCCAGTTGCCGTCCGGCGTGGTGGCGGTGACCCAGTTCAGGGGGCTCAGGGCGGAGTGCTGTCCGCCCGTCATTCCGAACATAAAATTGTTGTGGACCAACACCGTGATATCAACATTCAGTTGCGCGGCGTGGACCAAGTGCAGCAACCCGATCATCGCCCCGCCATCGCCGATCATGACGATAGGTTTCAGCCCCTGGGGCTCCAGGATGGCGTCCGCCAGAGCCATGCCGGTGGCGAATGCCGTCGAGCGCCCATGCGTGGTGTGAACCGTGTGCACGTAAGGAAATAGTGAGTCCGCCAGACCCACGCACCCGATATCCGTGGTCAGCACAACCGATCGCGGCGGCAACCCCAATTGCTCCAGCGCATGGCTCAGTTGGCGCACCACGAGCGAGTGCCCGCAACCCCGGCAATACGGGAGTTGGGCAGTGGGAGAAAGGTAAAGGGCTTCCGGCGTCATGCCATCACCCCCTGCACCGCGCGCGCGATTTCGCTCGGAGAAATCAGGCTGCCGATCCGGTTAATACCGTAAATCCGCTTGCCGGAAAGATAGGGCGTAAGTGCGGCGTGATATTGGCCGGTCAAGTTTTCCTCGGCCACAAAAATCGCTTCCACGCCAGCGTCTGCCCGATCCAACCATTTCCGTGGTATGGGGAACAAGGTTTGAATTTGCAGGAAGGAAATTCGCAAGCCCTCGGTGCGCAGCTTGCTGACCGCCTGGCGGGCAGCGCGTGCTGTAACACCGTAGCTGATCAGCAGGCAGCGCGCGTGCGGGTCGAGGTCCGGCCGCACCAGCGCCATTTCCTCGGCGTGCGCTTCGATCTTGCGCTGGAGACGCTGCAGCACGTTAATCACTTGCGGGGAATTCTTGCGCAGGCGCCCCCGCGTGTCGTGAGCCGATCCCGTCACCGTGGCTTTGATTTCTCCCCCCACTGCCGCAAAGGCGGGAACGCTCTCCGGCTCTTGCGCGGCATAAGGGGCGTAGTCAGCTTGAGCCGTGGCCCTCTTGCGGTTCACTAAAGCGGGAATCTGTAGGGCCTCGTCATCCACAACCTCCGAGGTCATGCCGATCTCCTTATCCGTTAGCAGCAGGACGGGCGTGCGCAGCCTTTCCGACCAATTGAAAGCGTGAACGGCAAGTTCAAAGGACTCCGCGGCATTGCTGGGAGAGAACATCGGCAGAGTGTAGCCCCCGGAAGTGGAAAACTCCGCCAGCCAGATATCTCCTTGGGCGCCCTGGGTCGCACCTCCCGTGCTCGGCCCAAGCCGTTGCACCAGGGCCACGACAACCGGGGTCTCCGTCATGAGAGCGTACTGGGCGGTCTCAATCATTAAAGCCCATCCCGGACCGGAGGTTGCCGTCATGGCCTTCAGACCCCGCAAGCTTGCCCCCACGCAGTAGCAAAGTGACGAGATTTCATCAGGAGCGGAAAGGGCTAATCCCCCGAGCGACGGTAGCTCGCGCATCATGACTTCGTAGATTTCTGAGGCGGGCGTTATGGGATATCCGGCAAAAAAGCGACAACCTGCGGCGAGGGCACCCTCCGCGAGCATCCTATTTCCGGTACTAAGACGTGGTAGCATCCCTAACAGCTCACGCCTCAAGGAAGCAACAGGAGGGCCAAGAATGGCAGCAGTGCTATCGGCCTAACTTGTTTCGATACTCTTTGTTACGAGTGACTTACGGAAACCCTTGCCAGGATTCAAGGACATAAAGAGCTAGAAGACACGGCGGTGGGGTGAAATCCACCACACGGGGCAAGATTGCCTCATACAGAATGACCGTTTTCCCAAGTCGGTAAACTGCACACAGGGTTCAGTGGGAACTCCGGCTATTGGCCAAAGCTGCTCGCCGGAAACTGCGCTCGCTCCCCCGTGGAAATGGAACCCATGAAAAGGATGGAATCAACCGATGGTAGGGGCCAAATAACTTGACCACAAGCAAGGTATAAGAAACTAAGATTTTGAAGCGGAGGGTGAGCCACAACATCTGCCAACTGCCGACAGGTCTTGCCTCGGGAGCCTCGCTCGGGGTGAGTTCGGGCGTTCGCACCACCTCCTCGAATGATGCCTGCAAGGCCTCCAGCCAGCGGATCGCCAAGCGCTTCCGCTCAACCATCAGGGCCTTGGCTAACTTCGGGAAGGACAGTTCTTCCGCTAGCCAACGGGCATCGGAGGGATCGAAGATGCGCTCGGAAAGATGCAGCCA
>JBEKAD010000361.1:0-5895 GCA_050018435.1 Terriglobia bacterium | reverse complement strand
TTTTGATTTTTTATCCCTCTCCAGGGGGAGAGGGGGGACCGCAAGGCGGTGGGTGAGGGGTCTTTTCGCGGATGATGCATTCGTAGCTCTGTACGTATGCGGCACGCTGGACTTTGACGGGGCCCTGGCCCAGCCTGACTGGAGACGGCCCGAGACTGCGCCATGGTTTCATAATTCAGAATTCATAATTTCCCGATGAGAAACCTCGAAGAGTCGCTATTCTGGGAAATCTTCTATCGGCGCCAGGCCACGCGCTCCGAATTGGAGCATCAGTTCAACGTCAGCGCCGCCACGATTTCGCGCTCAGCGGATGAGCTGCTCTCGAAGCGCATCATCATTGAAACCGGCACCACCATTTCCTTTCGCGGACGCCCTCCTGCCCTGCTGCAAATCAATCCTGAACTCGCGGATGTGGGTGGGCTGGAACTCGATCGCGACCGGATTACGGCGGTGGTAACGGACATGGCCGGCAACCTGCTGGGCCGTGGCGCGGTGGAAGCGAATCCCTCCAACCCCGTCGCCCGGACCCTTCAGGACTGTCGCGAAGCCTTGCGCATCGCGCTTGCGGACGCGGGAGTAAGTCGCGCGCGGCTTTCCCGGCTTGGCGTCGGGTATACCGGCAGGTTGGATGTTCAAAGCGGCATGCGCTTGGACTGGGAAGGAATGCCGCACTGGAGGCGCGTGAATCTCCTGGACGTCTTAAGGGAGACGTTCGAGATGAACATTACCCTGCGCGACCGGGCCCAGGCCATGGCTTTTGCTCATCACTTGCTGTGGCCGGAAAACTGCCGCCACCGATCCGCCCTTTACGTGTACGTCGGGAGTGGAATTGGCGCGGGAATCCTTATCAATGGCCGCATGCTCCAGGGGATGACCTTGAACAGCGGAGAAATCGGTCACATCGTGATCGACCGCAACGGCCCGCTTTGCGAGTGCGGGAAAAAAGGCTGCCTGGAAGCGCTTGCCTCGCTTCCCGCCACCATGGCGCGCGCGCGCACGGCCTTCGAGCAGAATACGGATACGTCATTGCACGCCTTGGCCAAGTCTTCGTCGCGGTTGACGCCCCATATGCTGGTGCTGGCGGCGCGGGAGGGAGATCCTCTTGCCCGGGCGGTGCTCATGGAAACCGGGGAGGCTCTGGGAGTGGGCATTGCCAACACCGTGCAAATCCTCAATCCCTCCCTGGTGGTTCTTGCCGGAAGATTCGCCAACCTGGCCCGGGACTTCCTCCTCGAGGCGGTGACGCGGGTGATTCGTGACCAGTGTTTTGAAGCCATTTCGCGCGGGTTGGAAGTCCGCGTGGCGCCGTTCCGAAAAGACGTTGGACCCGTCGGCTGCGCGCTGCTGGCCTCCGTGGACGTAGCGGCAGAGGTGATCCAGCACACCTTTTTTGTCAATGAGCCTCCACGATCAGCCCACAAACAGCACCAGGACGTGTAAGGTTTCTGCGTGAAAACACCGTTTGCCGGAGCGATGCAGCCGTTATACAGGGGGGGGGACACGCGAAACGGCATGAGGGCGCAATAAAGCGCTTGCCGGTCATTAAGCCGGATTTCTCGTGATGGGTTTGGAAGGGCGGGGCTTCAGCCCCGCCGTTAGGAGGCCTTCTTAATTATTTCCGTTCCCCGCGCCCCGCGCAGCCCCGATGTATCGGGGCTGCGCGGGGCGCGGAACGAACAGAGGGGGGAGCCGCCATTTCGGCGGGGCTGAAGCCCCGCCCTTCCGGTAGCTCCCCAAAAGCGTCCCGGCGTGGTGAGAAACCTGTCGTTAACCCTCCAATCTGACGTCGCCACCAAAAGCGCAGCGCGAATCAGAAGAAGAGCTTCAGCGAAAACTGCAAGATTCGCGGACCCTGGTCGGATGTAATTTTGCCAAACGTGCTCGACCCGACTTTGTTTCCGGGAGCTCCCAAGTCAGGACGGTTGAACAAATTGAAGAATTCGGCGCGGAACGTCAGCTTGCCCTGGTCTCCCAAGAAATGCAGTGGAAAGTTGCGGTAAGCTGCCGCGTCGGTATTCAAATAGTTCGGAGCAGAGATCGTATTGCGACCCAAAGTTCCGAAAGTGCCGGGATCAGCTTGCGCAAATGAGCTGGTGCTGAAGTACTGCGCGATTTCCTTGCCACGGCCGGAAGCGATCGTGATGGGAGCGACCACCTTCGCGGTGCTCTTCATCCCGCACGCACAGGAGTTATTGCTACTCATGATAGTAAAGGGGATACCAGTTTCAAGCGTGATGATACCGCTCACCTGCCAGTTGCCCGTGATCGCGCTCGCGTAGTGTGATTTCATCGCATGTCCGGCATCCGGGACGTGGTAGACCACGGAATCCACAAACCGGTGATGGCGGTCGTAGTCCGAACGACCGCGGAATTGGAAGAAGTTGTACGGATCCCAAAGGGTGTTGGTCGTGATTTGTTTATTCCCCGACTGGTAGTCAAGGTTTTTGGAAAGGGTGTAACTGGATTTGTTGCTCAACCCTCGGGCCATTCTCCTCTCGATGGAGAGCTCGAAGCCGTTGTACTCCTGATTTAGCCCTGCCATCAGGAGGTCCAGCTCCTGATAGTATTTGCCCATTGGCCGGCGCGCAGTTATGGTCGCGAGGTTTTGCGCCAGGGTCAGTGAGTAGTTGTAAGGGGGCGGATTGTCGTCGTAATCGCCCCAAAGATTAGTTCCTTTGCTGCCCACGTAACTGGCGGTTACTATCCAGTTCTGGCGCAATTGCCGCTCGACAGTCAGGTTCCAAGTTTGCTCGTACGGTAACGTCTGGGTGGTCTGGAGGGCTGACGCCGTCATGGGAATAGAGAAAGCGGAGTTCTTCTGGAAGTTGCCTGCATACGGGAAAACATTTAAGTTCTGCCGGCCCGCGTAAGGATTATCGAAGGGTATTCCACCCACTCCCGTGGCGCTCGTGGTAAAGTCGATCGTAAAGGAATACGGCGACTGGAGGTTCATGTTGTTGTAAGCGTAAAGCTCGGGGGCATCGTAGTACATTCCCCAGCCGCCCCGGAGGCTGGTTTTGCCGTCGCCAAAAACGTCCCAGGCGAAGCCCAAGCGGGGTGTTATGTGGCGATAGTTATTGGGGATGACACCCTTGGGAATCGTGTTTCCCGAGGGACCCTTGTCCCCGACGTAAAGCAATCCCGGTGGGGAGTTCACAAAAACCTGCGACACCGTACCGGCATTGTAAGCGGCCTGGTTCCACATATTTTGGCGGTTATTGAGATCAGTGATGGGAAGCTCCGGCTCCCAACGCGCGCCGTAAGTGAGGGTGAGACGCGGCGTCAGGCGAAAGGTGTCGCCGCCGTAAAAGCCATAATAGTGCAGGCGCCTGAATTCGATCTCGCCATCGTCCTGATAAAATTCGCTCAACTGGCCGATCAGGAAATCGGCAAAATCGTAACCCGTGTATTCTCCGTTGAAGTGAAGTGACCCCGCCGCATTGTAGTCGTTGTTCTCGTTGTAACGGGAGTCCTCGATGTTCGCCCCCCATACCACGCTGTGCCGCCCCTTAATCCACTGCCAGGATTGCGCGAATTCCAGGCTGGCCCGGGCGAAATACGCCGGGTCGCCCGAGCCGATACCGCTGTAACCGCTTGTCCCGCTGAAACTCATGCCGGTGCCGTTTCCCTGAGGATTTATATTTATCCCCAGGTCTTTATTGGTGAACGGAACGGCATAAACTCGATCACCGTCATAATCGTTGCCCGTAAAGCGCGTCTGGACCAACATAGTCGGTGACACGGTGTAATTGAAGGCCACCGTGGCGTTCTGGGCCGAGCCAATTGAGCCCTGGCTCGCGGAATTCAGGTTATTGTTGATCCAGTTGGGTTTCCTGGCATCGTAGTTGCGGTAGAGCCTCACATAGAAGTTGCTCTTGGGGGTCACGTTGTAATCGACGCGTGTAACCCACTCGTGAGCGTACATGATGGAGGGTTGCGTCCAATAATACAAGTTGTTGCTCGCGTTCGGAAGGGGATCGTATTTCAGCAGGGTCAGCGCGACTGGATCGAACTCCGAACTGGGAATCTGATTGTTAGCGTAAGGGGCGTTCCCCTTGAGAGGATCAACCAATTGGAGGGGCTTGGAACCGCTCAAGAGGGCTGAGAGATCGCCTTGCCGCACATTTGCTGGTGGGGTGACCGACGAAGCGGCGGCGCTCGCGGAGCGGATCCAGGTCTGCTGATAGCCGCCAAAAAAGAAAAGTTTATTCTTCTTGACGGGGCCGCCGAAGGTGAATCCCGCCTGGTTCTGTTTGAGATTGTCAGGGCCGTGGGAGAAGAAATCATTGGCATCGAATGCAGTGTTGCGGACAAACTCGAACGCATCCCCGTGGAAGCCATTGGTGCCGCTCTTGGTGACAACGTTCATGCGGCCACCTTGGTTTCTGCCGAACTCCGCTCCCGTACCGGTAGTCTCAACGCTGAATTCCTGCACGGCGTCGGGAAAGGGATACGGTAGCATGGTGTTCTGCATGATGTCCATGTTGTCTCCACCATCCAGCATGAAGGACACGGTGTTCTGGCGGGCGCCGTCAATCGAATAGGCGAGGGAAGAAAAAGCTGACTTGGCGCCATCCCCGTTGGCACCGGTGACACCGCCGGCAGGCTCCACCCCGGGCACAAGCAAGGCAAGAGACGCCAAGTTACGTCCATTGAGAGGAAGTTCGAGGGCGCGCTCGTTGTCGATAATGCCTTTAAGGGTGCGGTCGCTCAGGTTCACGGCTACGGCCGCGGCCTTCACCTCGACCATGGTACTGACAGAACCCACCATGAGACTCACATCCACCCTCCGGTTATCGTTCACCTGGAGCACGATCCCCGTTTGCTCGAGCGCACGAAAGCCCTCTTTCTGTACTTTCAGGTTGTACTCACCGACGGGGATGGTGGAGAACTGCCACTCCCCGACGTCATTGGAATTCGTCGTGTACACGACTCCCGTTTGCACGCGGGTAAGCGTAATCAGAGCCTTGGGGATAACTCCCCCTTGCTGATCAGCAACACGCCCATACAACCCCGCGCTGTCCCGCTGTTGCCCCCATAGGCATCCGACCAAAGATAGCAGTACCAGGCTCGCTCCTATAAAACGTTGTAGGCGATGCATATAATCCTCCTTAACTGTTTATCGAATTCGCCCCAGACCTGACGCAAATGAAATAAGGCAATGCTCCCAAGCTTACCGGCATTGCTGAGTCGATTGGATTTCAACGCCAGCGCAACGGTACGCTGCGCCGTTGCTTGTATCGTAAGTTGGTTTGGAAAGCAACTCAGGGGAGACGGGTTATTTTCAGTCTGAAAAGAATTCCCGGCATACAATCGAAGCGTGCGCTCGCGTGGGCCATCCTGCCGCGAAGGATTGACATTACGGCCTTACTCCCCTCTTGATGTTCCCAATTGGTGCTGGCCGCTCACGTCGATCCCCAAGCCCGCGGCCGGCAGACGCGGATCCCTCCTCGTGCGCGTGTGGGGGTCGCCGGATCTTGTCGCGGGTGAGAGGCGAATGAGCCACATTTAGGGTTGATTGCCTCCTTGAAAATAGCGAGAGTAGAATGGACGCGGTCAGGGCAGGGTGGTTGCGCACTCACTCAATCTGCGATTCCATCGTTGTCCAATGACGCTACAATCTCACCGTGCGTCTGCGAAGCAGGTATTTTATGAAACTACGTTTCGTCGTCTTCATCATGTTTCTCGCCCTCACGGGGCAGCGGGCGATCCCGCAGCAAGAGGTCAAGACTGGAGTGCGGGCCCTGGACTTGCCGGCGGTCACGGGTGTGCGTGTCGGCGTCTTCAAGGAGGAGGTTAGCAGGGCGTATACGGCCAAGGACGGCGTGCCGTCAAACGACGTGCGCTCGATCGCGGTCACGGCTTCGGGTGACATTTACGCCGGCACGGCGCGCG
>JBEKAD010000360.1:0-5900 GCA_050018435.1 Terriglobia bacterium | reverse complement strand
CGAACCTCACCGCGGCGGAATGGCAGGCGCGGGAGCCGGTGCGCCAGCTTCTGGAGAATATCCTCACCCGGCAAGGGGAGCTTTGCGATGCGCAGCGCAAGGCCATCCTGAAGGAGTGCCTGGCGGGTCCGTCGCCCCATGAACGCGCCGCGGAAATCGCGCCCGCCCACCGCAACGCGACGCTCATGCGCCGAATGCAAGATTCCAACTTTCGCCAAGTTGTGCGCCTGACGAGCCTGCTCATGAGGATGAAACGCCACGAGCGTCAGATGGAAGCTTTAGAACGGGATGGTGAGAAACATGGCGGCGCCGACCTTTAGAGCCTGCCCCTTCACTTCGTTCAGGGCAAGCTCTGAGCCCATTCGTTTCACTCAGGGTAAACTTCGCGAGGGGTCGGCACATGCGGAAGTAGCGCCGACCTTCAGAGCCTGCCCTGAGCACCGCGAATGGGTCGGCACATGCGGGTGTAGCGCCGACCTTTAGGTCGGCACGTGCTGAACTAAAGTTCAGCGCTACAAAATACCTCGGCTTGCCATGATGTGCCGGAAAAAAAAGGGGTTAGCGATGAATAGTGCGAAGCCTGCGAAAATCTATGTCATTGAAAATAAAATGGTTAGTTTATCCTGGGGTTGCCAAGGTAACAAAAAAAGGGGGCCCCAAAGTATACGAGCGAAGCCTGAAGATCATTGAAAATAAATGGAGAAAAATGCGCGTTTTATGCCTTGCCATTATGTTATTGAAAATAAGCTAGTTATAGTCTTGTTGCCATTATGTTGATGAAAATGAAGGGAGTTATTGAAAATGAAGGGGAAGTGGAAGGAAGAAACCACCGATCTGGATGAGTGCTTGAAAAACGGGTTACGCCATAGTCGGGGCGAAGCGGGACCAAACCGCACCACCACGCAAGTCGGACGATCCTCAGCCCTCGCTCAAAGAGTTCGGGAACGGGAGCAGGTTTTCGACGGGGACGAAGGCGGGGCGGACGCAAATCAAAATAAATGGCAACTGAAATATCGGACAAATTGCCTCATCCTGGCAGGTTGCCCTTGTCTCCCGCGCTGAGGGAGAGTATGCTGGTTTATCCTAGGAACCTCGCAGCGCCTTGGCCGTGCCGGGGTGGGTTAAGCGTCCCGGCAACTTTGGCAGCGTCCAGGACCTCTAGGCCTAAGAACTCATTTCGGGGAGTTAACTGTGAAAGCCATTCCTTTCAAGCGCGCCGCCCGCATGATCTCCCGGGGGACGTGGAGTTTCCTAACCGACCGACCGCTGGTGGTTTCCTTCGAGGTCACGCATTCCTGCACGTCCCACTGCTGGCACTGCGACAAAGGAGGCATCAAACCGGAGCCTATGGGCTTGCTGCACGCGGCCGATTACGGACGATTGCGCGCGCAGCTCAAACCCATGGCGGTGCAATTGTCCGGCGGGGAGCCGCTGCTGCGCCGGGACCTGGAAGACATCGTGCGCGCCGTCAAGGAACCAAGCGGCCTGCCCTACACCATCCTGGTGACGAATGGGCGGTTGTTGACGGAGGAAAAGTATCTCGCCTTGCGGGCGCTGGGCGTGAACCAGTTCTCCATTTCGCTGGATTTCCCCGATGAGCGCCACGACAGCTTCCGCCAGTCGCCCGGCCTCTACGAACACCTCTCGCAGCTCGTGCCCGCGCTCGCCGCGCGCGGGTTCGACGACGTGGCCCTCAACACCGCCATCACGCGCGAGAATCTGACGTCGCTACGCGACATTTATGAGCGCGCCAAGCAGTGGGGCGTCAGCATCTCCTACAGCGCCTACACGCCGTTGCGCACCCATAGCATGGACCACTACATCCGCTCGGCGGAGGACTTGGCGCTGCTGCGCCGCACGCTCGATGATCTGCTCGCCCTCAAAGCCCAAAACGGCCGCATCGCCAATTCTCCCTGGACGCTCTCGGGCATTCACGATTTCTTCCTGCACGGAACCATCCCCGGCTGCAAGGCGGGCCGGCGCTTCATGGTGGTGACACCGACCGGCGGCCTGCGCCCGTGCTCGATGTTCGAGAATACCTATGCCTCACACCAGGAAATCCTCAAGGAATGGGTGCCCAACAACGACTGCGGCGGCTGCTACGTCTCCATTCGTTCGTACCTCGACGCCTCCTTCTGGACGCTGCTGAACGACAACCTCTCCAACCGGGTGTTTACCCGCCAGGGGCAGGCAAAGCGATGCTGAACCCCGCAAAGCTCAGGTCACTCTCCGGACTTGAGGTGTTCAACGGTTTTCACAAAAGAACTGCGAGACTGAGTGCGTCCATAGTGCCGAGGTCGCAAAAAGCCAGGAATAGAGAGCGAGGCATGCCGTGCCTCGTGATCGTTGCACGCCACTGTTAATTCACCTTGTCATGGGACGAGGGCGGTTGTAATCTGGGAACACAAGGGAGGTTCGCTGATGGCAGTTCTAATCGACACGCCGATTCCAAGCGTGAAGACAGTTGCGCGGATGCTCGGGGTTTCACCGGAGCGCGTAAAGGAAATTGAGCGCATGGTGGATGCGCTCCCCAGCCCGGACCGCCGCCGCAACGTTTCCAATCGGCGATCTCATAAAGTGCGAAGGAGCGCAAGGTCGCGAAGCGGCCGGCGTCGTTAATAACTTGCCCCGTGCTCGGCCCAGCGTATTCCTCAACATCCCTTACGACTCCGCTTTTCGTGAATTGTACCTCGCCTATATTGCCGGAGTCAGTTCCTTCAGTTTGGTTCCACGCGCCACGCTGGAAATCCCGGGCGGGGAGAGGCGCTTAGACCGAATGCTCTCCTTGATTCGAAGCTGTCCCTACTCCCTGCATGATCTCTCCCGAGTGGAACTCGACCGTCACTCCCCAAGGACCCCTCGATTCAACATGCCGTTCGAGCTTGGGCTCGCGGTCGCATGGCAAAAGCTGAGACCCAGGGAACACACTTGGTTTGTCTTTGAAGCGATGCCGAGACGAGCCGAAAAATCTTTAAGTGACCTTAGCGGTACGGATATTTATATCCACAATGGCATGGTCCGTGGGGTTTTCACGGAACTGTGCAATGCTTTCGTGAGGCTCAAATCTCAGCCTGCGGTGCAGCAGATGGAGGAAACCTACCTTCGTCTGAAAAAACTCTTGCCTGAATTGCAAAAACAAACCGGGGCCCACTCTCCTTTCGAGGCGCGCATCTTTCGGGATCTGGTGGTCACGGCCCGCACACTCACCCGAGGCCAAGATTCCTAGCCAACAGCGCGGACTTGTTCCGGGAGTCCGCTGAGAGCAGTTGGAAGTAGGCAGAAAGCAGTAGGCAGCGAGCGCCCCTTGCGAGTCCCGGCGAGCCGGGAAAGGCAGTAGGCACGTAGCATTGTGAATCCTGAAAGCTGATAGCTGAAAGCTGATAGCTCTTGACTGAGAACGGAAGACTTGCCGCGCTACACATCCACATGCGTTTTCATGCCTTCATTGAAGCGATGGGTGAGGTTGGCGGTGGCGATGGCGAGCACCAACTCCTCGATTTGTTCGATGTTGAAGAATTGGCCCAGCGTTTCAAGGTCGGCGGCCTGAATCGCTGCGGGCCATGCCGTAAGCTGCGCGGCGAACTGGATCGCGGGTGGCGCATACATTGCTTTTCATGTATGCGCTCCGGCAACACGCGTAACATCTCTGTCCACGCGTCCTAACCCTGGCCTGTCCTGGCTTCTTAACGGCCCCGCAAGGCGGGGTGCCGGCGCCACCCGCGGCGTTCGGTAAAGTTCCGCTGCCATTGGCCGATGAAATGGCTGACGTGACCATTTGAGGAGTTAATGAATCTCGATGTCCAATCCACCCCAACCGTTCTTATCCTTTGAATCGAGGTACCTTGTAGGGATCGATGCCCTCGATAGCCAGCACAAGCAGATGGTGAACCTATTGAACGAGCTGTATGGGTCGGTTATCGCCAAAAAGCCCAGGGACTTACACCTTGATCTCCTTACCCGCCTCGTCAACCTCACGAGGACTCACTTCGCTACCGAAGAACAGGTTTTGCGAGTTCACTCGTACCCGGGGTACCTCCTCCACAAGGCCGCACACGAAGGATTAGCGCGTAATTTATTTGAATTTCGGGAGCAAATCGCTAGGCGAAAACGGGAGCTGACCATCGAGTATGTTGACCTGATGAAGCTCTGGCTGGTCGAGCATTTTGCCGAGTTTGACCTTGGATATGCCAGGTTCTTGGGCCGTGAGAACCGCCCAATGGAGAAAGACTCCAACGAGGGGCGCGGCCATGAACCCACAAGTCATCCAGGCGAGCGTTTCTCCGTCTAGCGATTGTTTCCGCAGGCGACTGGCCCCCGCAACGATTTGATTACAAAAATGTTCGTGAAAAATACGGGCAACTGGCTTGCGTTTCTGTAACATTTCGTTAACAATACCCTGCTCTAAAGAACGCGCTGAGGATGCACCGTGCAACTAATACCTCGTGACGAGAAGTTTTACGGCCTCTTTAACGAACAAGCTGAAAACATCTACAAGGCTGCCAAGAGGCTTGTCGTCCTGTTTGAGAACTTTCAGGAGGTCGAAAAACAGGTTTCGGAAATCAAATTCCTGGAGCACAAAGGCGATCAGCTCACCCACGCCCTGATGAAGAAGCTGAACCGTACGTTCATTACGCCGTTTGACCGGGAAGATATCCATGCGCTGGGCTCGGCGTTGGATGATGTTCTCGACCTTGTGGAAGCAGCCGCCAGCCGATTCATCACTTACAAAATCAAGAAGGTAACGCCGGGGGCGCAGCAACTCGCCAAGGTGATCTTGCACGGAACCGAGATCATCGTGAACGCGGTGGCGCAATTAAACCATCCCCAAAACATGCTTGAGTACTGCGAGCAGCTCACCCTGTTGGAAGAGGAAGCTGACCGCATCAAAGGCGAGTGCATTGCCCGCCTGTTTGAGGAATCCACGGATCCCTTCGAAGTGATCAAGTGGAAAGAAATCTATGAGGTCCTGGAAGCCTCCACGGATAAGTGCGAAGACGTCGCGGACGTTCTCGAATCCGTGGTCTTGAAGGCGGCCTGACGGCATCTTCAGTGACCAGTGACGAGTAACAAGTGACAAGCCTGCTCGTCACTTGTCACTTGTCACTCGTCACTCGTCACCAGCTAAAATGACCCCAACGTTTACCTTTGCCATCGTCATCGTGGTCGTGGCTCTCAGCTTCGATTTCCTCAATGGCTTCCACGATGCGGCGAACTCCATCGCCACGGTGGTTTCCACGCGCGTGTTGTCGCCGCGGGTCGCCGTCCTCTGGGCGGCTTTCTTCAATTTTGTTGCCGCCTTCACCTTCGGAACCGCGGTCGCCAGAACCATGGGCAAAGGCATGATCCGTCTGGAGGCCGTCAACCTCTACGTGATCCTGGCCGGCCTGCTGGGCGCGATCTTCTGGGATATCCTGACCTGGTACTACGGATTACCCGTCAGTTCCTCGCATGCCCTCATGGGGGGATATGCCGGAGCCGCGATCGCCAAGGCCGGATGGGACGTCATCCTTTTGTGCGGATGGACCAAGGTGCTTGCGTTCATCATCATCTCTCCGGCCATCGGATTCATTCTCGGCGGTTTGCTGATGCTCGCGGTCTATTGGATCTTTCAATCCTGGTCGCCCCAGCGCGTGGACAAGTACTTCCGCAAGCTGCAACTCCTTTCGGCCGCCGCCTACAGCTTTGGCCACGGAACCAACGACGCGCAGAAAACCATGGGCATCATCGCCGGAACTCTCTTTTCCGCCGGCATTCTCAAGAGGTTTTACATTCCCTTCTATGTTGTGTTGATGGCCCACGCAGCAATTGCCCTGGGAACCATGGCAGGGGGCTGGCGCATCGTGAAAACCATGGGCATGAGGATCACGCGGCTGAAACCGGTGGGCGGCTGCTGCGCGGAA
>JBEKAD010000359.1:0-5906 GCA_050018435.1 Terriglobia bacterium | reverse complement strand
TAACCCAGGCCGCTGGCCTGGGCTTTGCTAGGCCGCCCCTTTGGGGCTGAATGCGCGCACCCGCGGTGTGCAGCAGAAGATGTGGGACACGATCAGTTGGGGGAGAGGGGGGACCGCAAGGCAGAGGGGGCCCCACGTTTTGCGGGTCGTGGGGGTGAGGGGGTCTCTCCGGAACAAATTGATGAATAATTTCCTCAAACCCCTTATGTGAACAGTATTGAGTTTAGCTTCCCGGAGACGGCTTTTCATTACCAGCCTTCTGTTGTTTCAGCATTTTCTGGATGGCCTGCGCTAATTCGCCGGGAGAATGAATTTTGAAGACGGCGCCCTGGCGAGCCTTGGTGAGGTGTTCAATCGAGTCCGCGAGTTCGTTGCCGGCCCGCCAGTAGGGGTAGTACTCGAAATAGCAAAACTGCGGACTCGTGGTTTCCCGAGGCTTCAACATCTCTTGCGGCACTTTGCGAACCAGGAGCGTTGCCGGGCCCAGAAAGATGACAACATCCGACGGGTCCTGAGCGATCACTTCCTGATTGCTCAACCTGGCCAGAAGATCCACCCACCCCAGCCGGTTTTGCAAGGTATGAGCGGAGATGGTTCCTAATTCAAGGTCTCCGATGGCTTGCGAGAGTTTGAGAAAGCCGGACGCATCAAAATGGTCCTGGCGGAAAATCTCGCGCTGTTGCTGGAGGCTAAACGCGATCAGCCGCACGGCTGCGCACGGAGTTTGCTGGAGCAGCGACCCGAGCGATACCATCAAAAATGAACGGTCCCAGGCGTGCATCTTGAAGACATTCGGGTTGATAGGCGCCACATCCAACAGGACCGTCAGCCGTATGCCCGTCCCGTCAGGTTCCAACTTGCCGTCCCAGGGTGGAAGTTGTATGGGTCGGACCGTGTGCGCCGGGACAGCCTCCGGCACTTCCTGCTGGGCACGACTGCGCACAGCGCTGATGCTCCAGCGCTTTTGGTATGACCGGCCGAGCTCATCCACGGTTAAGACTGCGACTTGATACCTGCCTTCGCCCACCGAAAATCCACCGCTGCATTCAATCTCCGTCCCTCCGGGGTCTACTTCCGCCGGTATGGCAGGCAACTTGAAATCTTCGCCGAAGAAGACGGGCACTCCCCCCTCCGGCGTCACTCGCGTGATAATGTCCACCACGCTTTTCTTGCCTCGAAACTGCCGCAGGGGATAACGAACTATAAAACCCGCGTCGAAACGAAAGGCGAAATCCATTGTGGGCATCCGCCGGTAAATGGTGGAAGCCAATCGGCCGCCCTGCGTCCCGTGGTCAAAGAGATAATTTGCGCGCTCAGCCTCATCGACAGTCAAAGGTATTTGCGCTCGAGCCGGAAGGGCAAGTGCCACCCATAGCACCAGGATGAAAAGCATCCGGAGGGCGCAATTTCTGCCGTGCCCCCTTTCGCGTTGCGCCCAGGTTTGGTTCAGTCCTCTCATCGGACGACCCCTTACCCGGAGAGTGTACACCCCATGCCGCGCGTCGAAAAGTTCCCGCTTTACGCAGGGAAGGACCCCTATGCAGGTAGCGGTCGCGGTAGGGACAGCGGTTACCCGCTGCCCCCCGCACAGATCCGCACGTGCGCTCGCTAGCGCATGCGGCTCTTATCTCGGATGCATAGCGGCGCAGCGATGCTCTGCTGACCGCACACCCATCAACCCCTGGGGCACGCCTACCCCGCGCTGTGTCGGGCGCGTGTGGGACGGATGAGTGTTCTCCTTGACCAGCGGCCTTCCCTCCTCACTCTCCGCGCGCGGTTGTCCGCCCTTGTTCGAATGATTCATCGGTACTACGCCGCTGTCCGACTCCTCGGAGACGTGCATACGGGCCGTACGGCCTAAGCCTTCACCCGTCGGTCCCGACACGTCGGGACGTCCCCGAGGTCTCCCGGTTCTCGTGCAGGAAGTATCTAGGCGTGCTCTGGGGTCTACGACTACGCAGGACTGCTCAGGGACTCGCGCTGGCGCCCCTGGGTCATATTGCCTTCCGCTTAGTCCGATAGCGTCGGCGTCCTGATTGCACGTTTTCGAAGCTCAATACCCAGCCCACCTATTCCCCTCGTTTACGCTTCACGGCATGCCTCGCGGCACACCGCGCAAAACTCGGGGCCGAGCGGATCGCTAATCCTTTCTCGTGAGAAATTTTCATTCTCTGCTTCCTGCCGGTTTATCCCGGCGCTTTCCGGACCCCCGTTTTTGGGGTCCGCGGTTCTTACTTTGGAAAACCACAAATCCCTAACAAGCACGCACGCCATCGAAGATGGGAGCGCGAGCGTCGGTAAGAACCGCAGACCTCAAAGGCGGAGGTCTGCGTTACACCCGCTGCAAAAGCCCCATTTACAGCTATCACACGATGAGATTGCAGGGATTTACTGTTGCGGCGCGTAGGTCTCGGCTTGTCTAGATTTCCAGCGTGTTATCTTCTTCAGGGCATTACTTTCCCATGTGCTTGATTTATCGTCCTTAGAGATGTCGATAGCGGTCTCAACAGCGTCACGGGTGCCAGTAGAATTATCTGTGGGTTTCTCAGATGAAGACTGGGCCATAATGATGTGGATATTTTCATTTTTCATGGATTGGGTACTCCTTCCACTCGCCCAATGAAGGAAGTTTTGCCAAGATAGGGAATCATGCCGTCCATAAGATTGATCTGATCTGCCGTAGGTTGCTTAGTATTCTTTATCCCGATTGCGGCGAGTTCATCCGCATCAATCACAAAATCATGTTCGGGATACTTCTCCACCAAGTGCCGAGCAATCGTTTGTGCCTCTTCATTAGAATGTCGGGACCTCAAGAGCCGAATCGCATATTCTTCCGCCACTTTGAGCAATCGAGCCCTTTGCGTAAAGTGAACAACGTCCACATTCGCCAGCATAGGGCTCATTATATCGGCTATATATTTGGCAACTTGAGGCAGCATCCTTTCAACTTTTTTCCCGGTTCTTCCGATCAAGAACATCATCGTCCGGTCCAGTGCCTCTAACGAGAAAGCATGTAATCGCTCTAGGGTTTGAACCTCATCGAGAGCGGAAGAAAATTCTTCACGTTCGCTGTCCCATACCTGGGCATCCAATGGCCCCAATTCTGCAAATCGGTTTAGTATGATCTCCTTTGCACCAAGAACGAGCAAGGTTGCCGCACTCTTAGCATATCTAGGTACGACGGCGGTGAACCCGGAACATTGGCGCCTGAATAGCGTCGCGATTTGGAAGGCGTTTCGGGCATCCCCGCCAGGAGAATCAATCAAGAGAGCCACAGGACCATTCTGGGGCATCTCTCCTCTGGCATCAAAAAATGCCTTCCTCAAATTCTCTCCAATATCGTTATACTTTTCTTCTCCCGCTTGAATAAGTAACCACACGGGCATCCCTAGCGACGTTTGGAGGTCGAGGACGGCTCGCGCAAATACCGGAGGGATAGTCGCTTGAGGGCCAGGGCAGATAGTTGCATAATAGCCCGTTGCCTGTGCCTGTGCCTGTGCCACTGCCGTTCCAACTGCCGCTGGGGTTGCCATGGTAATAAACCACACAAACTCTAGCATAAAGCTAGGACTTATACCACCTTGCCTTGGCTGCCGCCTTCGCAATCTGAGATCGCTTCTTCGCCGACAGGGCGGCTGCCCTAGCTAACCCACCCTTCTGACCCCCCATGCGTCCCAAGGCAACCGCATGGGGATTCTTAGCCGCGTCAGGGTTTTCTAATGGCGTTCCGTCCAAATGCTCCCCAATGGCTTGCTCGACCACTGAACGGGCCACTGTCACGAAGTCATGGTCCCTGCTTGAGCGCGTAGGCATGAATTTAGTATGCCACTTTACGCGCCAGCTTCATAGATATTTTGTTCGTCAAAGTACTTCTCAAGGTCGGATTGGATCGCCTCGGCCTCATCAGCAGTTTTCCCGAGTTTGCTGAGAATTGTCTTTTCATGGCTGCATAGCTCCGAACCAGGAGATTTCCGTGCCCTGCCCTCCTCGTCGCACATTGCAGGAGGCACGAACCTCTACCCATTTGATGTCAAAATGTCCGAAAAGACACCACCCTACGCATAATTGCGCAGTCCCCTGCACATGTCAACATCAGAAATCACACACCTACGAGCTTTCAGCGGCGTGCAAACACCAGATGAGCAAGACGCTGGCCATTTCCGAATCGGTACTAGAGGATAACGTTCACTAACTGCGCACTATTCCGCACAAGCCTACATGTCTAGCAATTTGGCGGCCACTCCAATTCTTCACATTTCCCCATATTTCAGACTGACCCACTACCCGGGTTTCCATCGCCCCGCGTATCAATTGCAAGGCGCGGTGAGTCTTTGCTGGCGTTCTTGTATCGAACGAGTAAACGAAGACGTTGGTGTCAAGAAAGAACCTACCGTTCATTCATCTCATCCCGAGTAAAGTGGCGCCCTGCCTTAACGTAGCGCAATCGTCTCATGAGGGAATCAAACTCACGCCCGCTCGCCCCCTGCGCGGTATACTGCACCAACCATTTCCGAAAAGCCGCATTTAGCGTCTCGCGTTGCGACCGGGCAATCAGCCGCGCCTGCTCGATCAGGTCTTCATCCGCACTGAGGGTAATGTTTTTCATACGAATTCAGTGTACACGAATTTCGTGTTCATTTCAATCCAACCGAGATTCACTTTGAGCTTTGTCCAATGATCAAACGTCTCGCCGAGATTCTCGCAAGCGAAGATAGGGAGCAGGAGGCACTCAACAGGAATTACCAGGAAACCCCGAGGTTCCCACCGCGCCCCCCCCGAACGATCAAGCCGGCGCTGTGCACCTCGAACGTCTGTCTGGGGAAGGACACGGGAGGCCCGGCCACCACAATAATGGGCGGCGCGGGCTCGAAAGCTGAGCCGGTTGCGGGAGTCTCCGCGGCGGGGTTCGAGGAAACAGCCGCCTAAGGCGGTGCGTTCTGGCTGCGGCCCTTCAATTTGGCCTGCGCGTCCCGAAGCACCGCGTCGAAGTTCTCAAGCGCTTTCTGAATTTCCGCCGTTGCGGCATACATCGTCTTGAAGAACGCCTTCTGCTCCGGCACAGACATTCCTTCCATTCCCTTTTCCCACTTATCAGGCGGCTCATAACGTATGCTGCGCTTCTTACCCGCGACATTGACCTCCACTGAGCCATAGGAAAATTTGAGTACGGTGACCGCCCCTCGCCGGTCCTCAAATTCCTGGCCTTGCCAGCCGGAAGTCACAACGGGCTGGTAGCGAACCTTCTCTCGGCTTATTTCCAGCCATCCGCGGCTAACTCTCCCCCCTATTGCCGGGCCGAAATGGATGGCGACCGGATAGCGCAGCGTCGGGTCTGTGCGCTCGTTGATGAGCTCAGGGTAAACAGTGCCCAGGGCCTCCTGAGCGGGAGCCTTGAGGGTTGGCGCGGCCAACCAGGCCACAAAAATTGCGACGGCTGAGAAAACCAGTCGGGAAACAAAGTAATTCTTTCGGTTGGAAATCATATGCGTCCTCCGGACCCGGGTTGGGTCGAGCTCTTGCCGCTTTGTATCACATCGATTGGAAACCGTCAACCGCACTCCCTCGGCCGTCAGTCAGTGGCCGCCACTTCGCATAGACCGGAATTTCCATTGTCGACTTCCAGGCGGTTCCACAACATACATCTGACGGACACCTATGTCCAGGACCGTCCGGCACTCTGAATTTATCGCCTCCGCTTTGCCGATCAATGCCCGGTTGAGTCGTCCCAGCCCCGCGAAGTTCTCGCCCTCGGCCAGCATGACGGTCTCGAAGGTCTGCAACCGGGAGGTCAGAGCCGCTCCTCGATCCCCGATCTTCTCCGAACCGATGAGCCGGAAGCTGGTAGCGCAGACGTACGCGTTCTTTGCGTTCGTCTGCGGCTCTTCGTGTGTCCGCGGGGGTTCATG
>JBEKAD010000358.1:0-5938 GCA_050018435.1 Terriglobia bacterium | reverse complement strand
CGCCTCAGCGACATCCTGGACAGCGGGCCGGTGGCTTATGGGTTGGACACCGGAATCTGGACCTCGCCCATGATCGCCTGGGCGATCGAAGAGGAGTTCGGAGTCGTCTACCATCCTGGGCACGTGCGCAAATTGCTTCATCACCTGGGTTTCTCCGTGCAGCGGCCTCGCCGGGTGCTGGCCCGTGCCGACCGCCGCCAGCAGGACCGCTGGCATCGCTACATCTATCCGCGCCTAAAAAAAGCCCGCACCGAGAACTGGGCGCTGATTTTTACCGACGAAGCCAGTTTCCGGCAGGACTCCACCCTGCACGCGACCTGGAGCCGGGTCGGCCATCCGCCCGAGATCCCCGTCACCGGCGCCCGCCGCCCCGTGGTGCTGGGCAAAATCTCGCGGCCGTAGCAGGAGGTAGGAGAGTTTATCCAACCCTTCGAGACGTCGAACAGCGACGTTTGGGGCATGCGCCTCCTGAGTGCGGGAAGATTTCAGCCGCGATCTGCCCGAAAGAGAACATGGTTCCCGTCGGCAGCGAGGTATTCAAGGCTATGAATTCCCCGCGGTGCTGGGGTCAGGTCGTAATACACATGGTGCCATCGGCTGATCCATGGAACCAATTTGCGCGCCCCACCTTTTAGAAACGGAGAACGCCTCGGTTCCATAGCAAAGATTAGCCAAAGTTCCCCGTTTTCGAATCGGAATCGTCGCTCTAATTGCGCCCAACGGTAGCGAGTCCCCTTGGTAATTTTACAGAGCTTCTTCTGATCCATACTTATCCTCCTCGTAAAATTGTTACGTCCCAAAACAAGAAACCCTACCCTCTGTAATCCTCTCGTTCCACTAAGGGGAGAGGCGCGGAGTGTAGGGTTAGGCTGCGTCCTGCCATTCGCAAGAAGGTCCAGGACGCGCACTTAGATTGTCGATTGATCATCGTAGTGAATGCGACAAGAACTCGTCAAGAAAAATCTTGATTCTATGTCCCTGAAACCTGGCTACTGAAACCTGTCTTTAGGTTCCCTCCGCCCGACCCCACCCTCTGGGTATATACTCTGCGCTAGCGTGGACCCAAAATGGAAGTGCTAGATCAATGTAAATGTCGAAGCGCCCTGGACTTGGGGTGATCTAAGCATGGGGACATTTGTGTCGCCAGATTCGTGGAGGTAAACATCATGAAGAGCGTCTATTTGATAGACTTGGCCAAGAAAAAGATCGACGAACTTTCACCACGTTCGGCGCGTGACCTTAAGGTCAAAGAGAAAACTATCGAGGATTTGATGGCAAGGAATCCGGGCCTAGTGTTCACCCAACCAGATGCTGTGCTTGTAATTGGGCAGGAGGTGGCCGGGGAACCGATGGCTGACCTCCTGGCAGTGGATAGCCAGGGAGCGCTTATTGTCATCGAGGCAAAGAGGGGATCCTCTGACCGTAATACCGTTGGCCAGCTACTTGACTATGCAGCGAAACTGTCCACCTGGGGTTACGATGACTTCAACAAAAGTTGGCAACGGAATCCTGAGTCTAAGGACAGAGATTTGTCTGATGCCTTCAAAATGTTTGCGGACAATCCCACGTTTCCGAAGGAAGACTTTCTCAGGGACCGTCGGTACTTCATTTTGGCTTCGACGGGTGATGAAGATATGAAACGAATTATTGAATGGCTGAAAAAATACAAGGCGCCCATCGATTTCGTCCCGTTTCAATTCTATTCCCAAGGAAAGCAGCGCTTTTTGGAAATTGATAAGATTGACGTTGACCTAGAACCTCCCGTAGCGTCGCACAACTGGATATTCAATACCAATGAAAAGTACGCTCCGGGTTCCTATAGGAAAATGTTGAAAGATGGGGTGATAGCCTTGGCGAACTACACGAACACGGAAGAGAAATTGAACAGACCCATTCAGGGCGACCGCATATTTGCCTATTTGAACGGTAAGGGTATCATTGCGGTCGGGCGTATGGGCGGCGAACTCGCTTATCCATCGCGCGCGATATTCAAAGAAGAGGAAGACGAGTGGAACCGTAAAGTCGAATGGAAAGTCCGGGTGGACGCGGACAAAGGGCTTAGGGCGGCCGAGGCAAGAGAGTGGGGCTACAACTTGCCGACGCTTGCAGTGCTCGGTAAGATGGCCAATGCCAAAGTTGCTGAAAAGATAGCGAAGGAACTGGAAAAGCGGGTGTGATCGGGATGACCGATCCCCCCGAAAGTCTGACTCATTTCGTGCGAGTGTGATCATATGAGCTGCAGACCAACACCTGTTGATTTGTGTCGCAATATTTCTCCCCGTCGTTGGGGCAGGGCGGATGATCCGGATTTCCATATCCCGGGTGCGAAAAACACCGGGCGACTTCATTTCTTTTTCCACTGCCCCAAGTCACCACTGCCCGTCAGAGACGTTTTGGGTATTGAGCACCATGGGACTGCGACTGAGCCGCACATCGAGAAGTGCGCAGAAAATTACTGCCAACAATGTCTACAACAAAACATCGTCGGCTTCCTGAAGAGTGAGGAAAAATACCTGTTTCTTTTCACGACATGCAGGAACGGAGAACGCTACGGCAAGAGGTTCCTAGTCGGGTATATCACGAAGCGAGAGGCATTTTTCTGCACGGGCCACGGGGAGAGTTGGTGGAGCGTCCAGGGAGTAACGAAGCTTGTCTCTTTTGAGGACGCTTATCTTCTCGACCGCCCTATTGGTGGCCCATATTATAAGACCATTAAATTCCGGAAGCTCGACGATGGCCAAACCGCTAAAGTATTGGCGAAGTTGGGTAAGGGCCGAAGTATCCTAGATAAGTGCAAAGCAGAGATCAAGCGGCTGTTGGATCGCGCAGATAGCGAATAACTACTTCACGATAATCCTGCATGGACTTCCGGAGGATGTGTGATGGCAACGAACGAGCGGCGTTTGGGAGACTTGGTATCGATTGGACCTGCAACGCTGAAGGATTTTGAGCTGCTGGGCATTCGCTCAGTTGCGCAACTGGCGCGGCAAACGCCCGAGAGCCTTTACGAAAAACTCTGTCGCGTGACCGGCGAAAGTCAGGACATCTGCTGCCTTGATGTCTTCAGCGCCGCCGTGGCGCAGGCGCGAAATCCGCGGCTCCCCGCCGAGCAATGCCAGTGGTGGTATTGGAGCCGCAAGCGCAAGGCCCGTGACCGCCGCCACTGAGAATCCAGCACCAGGCGATTTAACTTCCGTGCTGAATCCCCAATTCCCAATCCCGAATTCCGGATTCCCTAATCCCAAATCCCGAGCGCCGAATCGCGAAACCCGAATCCCGAGCCCCGAATTACCGCCTCAACCCCAAATGCCAAAGGGTGGTGACCACCATCTCGCGCAGGGACCCGAATTCCGGATTCCCTAATCCCAAATCCCGAGTCCCGAACCCCGAGTCCCGAGCCCCGAATCGCGAAACCCGAATCCCGAGCCCCGAATTACCGCCTCAACCCCAAATGCCAAAGTGTGGTGACCACCATGTCGCGCAGGGAATAGAGCGTGCGCAAGGTGGGATCGTCCTCGATGGGGCTATCAGGGGCGGGCGAGGCGAAGGCGGTAATCCCCAGGGCGCGGAACATCAGCTTGATGCGGTAGAGGTGAAAGCCGTCGCTGACGGCAATGCAGGTGCGGGCATGGCGCTGCTTGAGGATTTGCGCGACGGCTGTCACGCTCTCGTAGGTGGTGTCACTGCGTGTTTCGGAGAAGATTTTCCCTTCGGCCACTCCCTGCTGAATCAGGTAATCGCGCGCTACGCCGCCTTCGGTGAAGTGCGGATCGCCGCCGCTCCCTCCCGTGGTGATGAGCACCGGCGCCAAGTCACGGTCATCCAGTTCCAGCGCGTGGTCCAGGCGGGCCTTGAGCACGGGTGACGGCGCGCCGTTATACTCCGCGGCGCCGAAGACCACGATGGCGTCGGCGGGGCGAGCCTCATCGCTCCCCGCCTGCTGGCGGATGGCTGCGTACAGAGACCACTCCGCCCAGGCGCAAGCCACCAGCGCCAGGAAAAACACGATCAGAAATGCGTAACGGAAGCGCGCAGAAATCAGCCGAGATACTCCTTCAGCTCAGACTCGGGGATACCACCCGGGCGCACGATGCGGCCAGTTTCACCCGTTAGTTCGACGATGGTTGAAGCCAGTCCTCCTCGGGTCAGGCCTCCATCCAGGATCAGCGGCAGCACGTCGCCGATTTGGCAGTCCACCTCGTCCGCGGTCGAGCAAGACTCCATATCCGCAAGGTTGGCGCTCGTGCCGGTGAGCGGACGCCCCGCCGCCGCGATCAGGGCGACGACGAAAGGCGCCAGCGGCCATCGCAATCCCACCTTGCCGGTGTTCGCGGTGACCTTCAGCGGAATCTGGCGAGAAGCGGGGACCACCAGCGTGAGAGCCCCCGGCCAGAATTTCTGCGCCAGCGTGAAGAACAATTTGGGGGGATTGTGGGCAAGGTCGACAGCCTGATCGATGGAATCCACCAGGAGAGGAAGCGGGCGGTCCGCGGTGCGGCGCTTGATGCGAAAGATCTCACTGACCGCCGCCAGATTAAAGGGGTCAGCCCCCAGGCCATAGAAAGTGTCGGTGGGGAAGGCCACAACCCTGCCGCGCAGAATGAGGCGGACGGTGTATTCCAAAACGTATTCGAGTGAGCTGTTCTCTAACTTTAGAATTTCGGCCATTGGACCGCCGAGCGAGGCGCCGTTCAAATTCGGAAACAGACCGTAACACAAGCATTCCATAGGGTCAAGAACCCAATCGGGTTGGTAGTGACTCATTGTGAAGCGGACGGGCTTCAGCCTTGCTGCCCGAGGGGAACAACATCATTAGCCGGAGGCCTCATTTGGTCCCGCCCCGCGGGATGAAATCTACGGAAAGGAAGCCCGATCCCTTCCAGGCTGCCGGTCGCATCTCCAAGCCAAGGAATGGCTTCCAAAAAACGCCAAAATGCCCTTGACTTATGTCACCCGGTAGGTAACAATCCTGCTACCTGCTCCTCAGGTTCATGCTCTTATTTTCCTCATTGAAATGGGGGTGTTGATCGATTGGCTGAAGTTAGACTTCAGGACGGAGAGTCTTTGGAGAACGCGCTGCGACGCTTCAAGCGGAAGGTTCAGCAAGAAGACATCATTAAAGAGATTAAAAAGCATTCCTTCTACCTGAAACCGGGAGAGAAGAAAAGAGTCAAAGCAGCACTGGCTCGTAAAAGGGCTCGTAAAAAGGCCAGACACGAACAGGACTGATCGTTAGTGTGCTGAACTTAAGAGTGGGAAGGGCGAGAACCCGCCCCCTTCTTCACCAGCCGGCATATTATCGCGGGTGAGGCCCTGTTCAAATAAGGGAGCGAGGCATGGACTACCGGGATAGGGTCCTCAAGTGCATCGATTGCGGCGCAGATTTCGTTTTCACCGCAGGCGAACAACTGTTCTTTGCCGACAAAGGTTTCAAGAATGAACCCAAGCGGTGCAAGCCCTGCAAGTCAAAACGGAGTCAGATGATGAGCGGCCAGGGCTACCAGCGCGTCGAAACTACCACCACCTGCTCGCAGTGTGGTAAGGAGACGACGGTGCCCTTTAAGCCGACTCAAGGCCGGCCCGTATATTGTCGGGAGTGCTTCCAACAGCGTAAGGCTGCCGCTTCCACGGCTTAGTCTTTCCCACTCACACTCAATGGGTGCCTTTTGAGGGCGGGAGCGTCTCCTGCGGCCGCCGAGACCGGCGGTGAGGTGTTTCTGGCGGAGCGTGGCCCCCCAACCTCAGCATCGTGGTTCCCCCCTAACCTTTCTGTTAGTTGTTATACAGAGCGACATAAGTAGCGCCGCCCTTTAGGGAGGCACATGCCGGGCTAAAGCCCGGCGCTACCGCCGAATCCTGCATCATTTATGTCGCTCTGTATAGCTCCTGAAAAACGGCTATCCACAGCCTACCGGGCATGCACAAATATGATTGACTT
>JBEKAD010000357.1:0-5946 GCA_050018435.1 Terriglobia bacterium | reverse complement strand
CCTTGAGCGGACCGAGCATGGAAAAGGCTACGAACTCATTCACCACCACTTTGGTTCCCATCAAGTTCCCGATCGTCGCGGCGTCCTTCCAAGGAACACCCAGCAGCCATGCCACAGGCGCCAGGGGATAACCGAGCAGGGTTTGAAAGCTGGTGTGAATAACGCCCAAGCCCAAGTTAATCAGGTAAATGAGCGCGACGAACGCTATCAGCATGGCGGCGACGTTCAACGCCAAGTGGAGACCGTCTAAAACCCCGCGTGATGCGGCATCCAAAAGGTTGATGGGCTTATCTTCCTCCGTGAGTTTGACATTGCCTGAGGTTT
This sequence comes from Terriglobia bacterium, assembly GCA_050018435.1. Classification (GTDB taxonomy): domain Bacteria; phylum Acidobacteriota; class Terriglobia; order UBA7540; family UBA7540; genus Bog-366. Next base: position 5,622 of record JBEKAD010000357.1, on the reverse strand, counting down.
TGGGAATGCCGGTTTCCGGAACCAGCATCTTGGCCAGCACGATGGTTCCGGGAGCGGTCATGACCACCGCGGTCAACAGGTGGCGCGCCTCCGCTCCGAACAGGACATACGCGCCGAAGACCGAGCCGGCGATGTGTGCCATGCCCGCCGTCATGATGGTCATTAACTCAGATTCCGTCAGGTCCGCCAAATAGGGCCGGATCACCAGCGGCGCTTCCGTTTGCCCCATCAGAATGCTGGCGGCGACTTCCAGGGATTCGGCCCCGCTCGTCCCCAGCAATTTCATCATCGCCTTGCCGGTCAGCAGGACCAGTGTGGGAAGGATGCGCAAGTAGTAAAGTATGGAAAACAGCGCAGCCACGAAGATAATCATGGGCAGGGCTTGAAAAGCAAAGACAAACCCAAAGTTTCCTTGATATTTCCCCATCTCGCCGAACACGAACTCGGAGCCGGCAAAGGAACAATTCAGGACTTTCACGAACGCGTTCGAGATCACGGACATTAGCCTATAGCCTAAACCCGTGCGCAGCACGAATAACGCCATGAGGATTTGTAACCCCAATCCAATGCGCACGGTGCGCCAAGGAATGGCTTTCCGGTTCTTGGAAAGCAGGGCGGCCGCCGACAGGATCGCCAGCATGCCGAGTAACGGAATCAACCGTGTCATAGACATTTGCGATTTGATGATTTAGTGATTTGGCGAATGGGTAATCTCAAGAATCGCCAGCTCACTCCCTCACTCAATCCCCCCATTTCACCAAGCATTTGCGATTTGGTGATTTCAGAGATCGCCAAATTGCTAGTGTAGTACGTCAGAGATATTGGTACTTGTAGCGCCGGGCTTTAGCCCGGCACGTGCCGGGCTAAAGCCCGGCGCTACAACATCGACCCTGACAATCATATGCATCACGATTTGAGACGCACTACACTAAAACTCCACGATCCGCTCCGTCGGAGCCACGGCGCCTTCCGAGTGCAGCACCCGCTCCAAAACCATTGGCGGGGGAGAAACCGGATCCGGGGAAATGGCAATCGCCTCGCGAATCATATCGAGCGCCCGGGGCACGCGCGAGCGGTCATTGGAATAGAGAATGCACACCCGCTCGCCGGCGCGGACCGCGTCTCCCACCTTCTTCTCGAAAACCAAGCCCACCGCGGGATCGATGATTGCGTCCGAACGTTCACGTCCAGCGCCCAGAATCATCGACGCCATACCCATCACTCTGGCTTCCAATCCGGCAATATACCCGTCCTCGGGCGCCACGACGGAATCCTCATACTGGGCCTGGGGCAATAGCGAGTAGTCCTCCAGGACGCGCGGATTGCCTCCCTGTTCCGCCACCACGCGCGCAAACCTTTCCAGAGCCTGGCCGCTGGCGATGGCGGAATCATACCGCACACGCGCCTCGTCCCGAGAATCTGTCACGTTTCCCAGCAGCAACATGTGGGCGGTCAGTTCGCGGCAAAGCTCCACCAAATCGCGCGGGCCGCGGCCCTTCAGCGTTTCGACCGACTCAATCACCTCCAGAGCGTTCCCGACCGCATTCCCTAGCGGCTGGCTCATATCAGTGATCAAGGCGTGAACGCGCTTGCCATGCGCCGTGCCGGTATTCACCAAGCTCGTTGCCAGCGCGCGGGCATTCTCCAACTTTTGCATGAATGCCCCCGTACCGGTTTTAACGTCCAGCACCAAGCCGTCAATGCCCTCCGCCAGTTTCTTGCTCATGATGGAGGCGGTAATCAGCGGGATAGATTCGACCGTGGCCGTGACGTCGCGAAGGGCATAGAGCTTGCGATCCGCAGGAGCGAATTCCTCCGTCGCTGCGCCGAAGGCGAGGCCGCAGGTCTCCAGTACCCGGTGGAACTCCTGGAATGACAAACGGGGGCTGAAGCCGGGGATCGCTTCCAGCTTGTCCAACGTGCCGCCCGTGTGCCCCAGGCCGCGGCCGGAGATCATGGGCACCAGCACCCCCGCTGCGGCTGCCGCTGGGGCGATAATCAAAGAGGTCTTATCACCTACGCCGCCCGTGGAATGTTTGTCGACCTTCGCCGCGGGCAAGGCCGAGAAGTCGAGCACCCGGCCCGAGCGCAGCATTGCCTCCGTCAGGTCCGCCGTTTCACGCCGGTCCATGCCGCGGAAATAGACTGCCATCAGCAAGGCCGAGGCTTGATAGTCGGGAATTTCGCCCCGCGTGTAGCGCTCGACGAAGTCGAATACCTCCGCCTTGGTCAGAACCAAGCCGTCGCGCTTTTTCCGGATTAATTCAGGTGTGTCCATGCTCGGATGCGAGTGTGCAAGGCTGGGCATCACTCGCAATTCCCCTTTTGAGCTTAACGGGGAAGAGGAGTATACACCTTTTTGTAAACCCCACTGCGGGTTTCCCCATTGCTATCCGCTGCATTTCCCCCGGAACCGGCCGGCGCCGGGCGAGTTTCGAATTTCGTTTCCCCTGTACTACTTATCCCGAAATTCTTCTCGCGCCGCGATCAAAACGCTCACCACAGAGCGCACAGAGACCACAGAGAAAAGTACTTCTGCTTGCCCGGGTAGGGATTACGGTTCCTTAGTTTGTTGACCCACAGTTTTTATCTGCGTCTGTTCTCCGTGACCTCTGTACTACTATTGCCGAGATTCTGCGCAGCCTGCAAAGATTTGTTGTGCCCCAAGCCAATACACTAATTGGAATGGGTCTTCAATTTTGGTTGCGGCTCTGCCGCGCTGTGGCCTCTGTGGTGAAATCCTTCTTGAGTTGCGGCGGCAACTGCGCTGTGTTGCTTTCCAACCCACGGCATCAGTCAGCAGGATTGGCGCTTGAGCCCACGGGGCGGCTGGGCATACAATCTTAGATCGAGTGGAAATTGAAAGCGAATATTCCCGCGGTGTGCGGAGAATGAAATGCCGCCGCACGACGGAGCATATGATGGATTACACCTTTGAAGACATCGCGAAGATGATTGACCATTCGTTGTTGCCCATTACGCTCACTGACCCGGACCTGGAACAGGGTTGCCTTCTTGCCCTCGAATACCACTGTGCCAGCGTTTGCATTATGCCCTTCTACCTTAAGAGGTGCGCGGAGATTCTGAAAGGCAGCACGGTGAAGGCCAGCACCACCATCGGGTTTCCGCACGGAGGGCACACCACCGCCATCAAGCTCGCGGAAGCCCGGCGGGCACTCGACGACGGCTGTGAAGAGTTGGACATGGTCGTGAACGTCAGCAAGGTACTGAGTGGAGACTGGGACTATGTCCGGCACGAAATCAAAGCCGTCATTGAAGTGGCACATGCCCAAGGCCAGAAAGTAAAAGTGATTTTTGAAAACTGCTACCTGAAGGATGCCCACAAGATTCGGTTGTGCGAGATCTGCGCGGAAGTCGGCGCCGACTGGGTGAAAACCTCGACCGGCTTCGGCACGTCCGGAGCCACGCTCGAGGACGTGAAGTTGATGCGCGCCCACTCACCTGCGCATGTTCAGGTGAAGGCGGCAGGAGGCATTCGCGATCTCGACCAACTTTTGGCCTTCCGCGCCCTGGGCGCGTCGCGCGTGGGCGCCTCAAGGACCAAAGACATTCTGGAGGATTGCCGGCGGCGGCTGGGCAAGTGAATGAAAAATTATGAATTATGAATTCTGAATTATGAAAAGTGCACGCTGACCACTGAGCCGCAGAGATGCAAAGAAGAGTTTCATAATTCATAATTCAGAATTCATAATTGTCCGATTCTGCCATTCCTTGTCGAACTCTTCCCGATTGGGAAACGATTTTTGCGTCCCAACCCTCGTTGTCGAAAGCGCCGCGTAGAGGCTGGCTCGAGTAAGGGCTTCCCTGTCCGTCAGGCCCTCCGCCAGGAACACGGCAAAGCTGCCGATGAAGGCATCGCCGGCGCCGGTGCTGTCAATGGGATCGACCTTGAAGGCGGGGATCAATTCCCGGCCTTTCGATGTCGCCAGCAGCGAGCCGCGCTCGCCCAGCGTAATGACGACGCGTGAGAGCCCCCGCGCGAGCAAATAATCCGCGCATTTCCCGGCATCTTCGGTTGTGCGAACGGGAATGCCCGTGATGGCCTCCGCTTCGCTTTCGTTAGGTACGAAGTAGTCCGCCGCGGCAATTTCTTTGAAATCCAGGGGCAGAGCGGGGGCAGGATTCAAGATGCAGCGAATGCCATTCGACTGGGCGAAATGAATCGTGTGGTAGACGGTGGCCAACGGGATTTCAAATTGCAGCAGGATGGTGTCGGCCTGGCTGAGAAGTGGCGCGGCGGCATCCACATCCTCGGGAGAGAGCGTTTCGTTCGCGCCCTTAATCACCAGGATGCGGTTCTGGCCACTCGGGTCCACAAAGATGGGCGCGACGCCGGTGGAGATTCCTTCCGCGATCCGCACGTGACTGGCATCGATGCCCTGGGACTCGAAGTTCTTGATCGTGGCCGGACCAAATAAGTCACTGCCGACTTTGGCGACCATTCCGACGGAAGCGCCACAGCGGCGTGCTGCCACGGCTTGGTTGGCGCCCTTTCCGCCAAAGCCCAGGTCGAATTTCTTTCCGAAAATCGTCTCACCCGGCCGCGGAAACGTGTCGTTGAAGGTGATCAGGTCAACGTTGGCGCTTCCTACCACCGCAATCTTCTTTTGCATAATCTCTCCTTGGGGGCGTTTTGTGAGGGATTCGGGACTCGGGATTCGGGTCGCAATCGCGGACAACGACGGAGGGCGCCGAACTCCCAAAATCGGAGTTTTCTCCGAATCCCGAATCCCTAACCCCGAGTCCCGGCTTTAGGACGGTTCGTCACCGGCTGGCATGTTCGCCCGCTTGGGCCGTCCGGGAAGAACAAAATGTTTTGCGCAGCGCGGCCGGTAAGCATCGCCCGGCATCACGGTTGGGCTCTCGTAGGAGGCAGGTCGGTCATTGATGAGCCGCTGCGAAAAAAACGCTCGCGCCCCGCATTCACAGTAGGCGATGCACCACGTAACGTTTCCGCCATAAGCATTCACCAGCCATCCGAGCGCCAGCATGTCGCCGAAGGGATGGCCGCGGAAATCCAGGTCGAGCCCTGCGGCAAGCACGTCATAGCCCCGCTCCAGGAGCGCGCGCGCGCAGTCGAATAACTCGTGCACGAATTGACCCTCATCAATGGCAACGCAATTGACCGGTTTGCCGATGATCCTCTCGCGTTCACTCATGATGGTGAACATCTCCCAGGGATTGGTGGAATCGAACTCTACCGCTTCCATCTGCCGATGGCTGAGCTGGTTGCGGCTTTGCACCACCCCTTGCGCGCTCTTGGTGTCGTCCTTGGGTTTGAAAAGGATGACGGCTTGGTGCGCGTACTCCTCGCGCATGGCAACGCGCCGGATCAACTCCGCCGTTTTGTTGCTGCGCATGGGGCCAATCACCACTTCGATTGTTCCCGGCATACCATGGTCTCCCCATTGTCGAGATGGCGACAGTCTAGTCCAAAAGCGTAATTGGCAAAAGTGTTTTCGGGACGGGCGCGGGTTAGTGCATGATTGCATTTATAGGCGATATTGTTCACGGCCCTCGGACGGGCGGGGTTTCACAGGCTGCGGAAAAGCATCCCAATACTGTCATTCTGAGGAGCCAGCAGGCGACGAAGAATCTGTA
>JBEKAD010000356.1:0-5947 GCA_050018435.1 Terriglobia bacterium | reverse complement strand
TACCACTACCAATTCTGGAAGTGCCAAGATCTGACCTGTGGGAGTATTATAGTAAGGAGTGATGTAACCTCCTGAGGACTGCCCGCGCGGGGTAAGTCGCGGCAGCGCCCCAGGTGAAAGAAGGGATTGTGGCTGAAGAAAGGTTGAAGATCGCAGTATTTATTGATTTTGACAACATCCAAATCGGCGTCAAGGAGACGCTGGGGAAAGACTTTGACGTCTCCATCGTTCTCGAGGCGCTGAAGGAACGGGGCGAGGTGGTCAGCAAAGTCGCCTATGGCGACTGGCCTCGCGCCAGCGAGTACAGCCGTGAGATGACGCAGCACGCCATCCATATGGTGCAACGCAGCGTGACGCCGCGCGGTGACAAGAACGGCGCGGACATCAACCTGGCGCTCGACGCGCTGGAAATGGCTTTTACCCACAACCACATCAATACCTTTGTGATCGTCGGCGGCGACAGCGACTTCATCGCGCTGGTGGAAAAGCTAAAGCAATATGACAAGCGGGTGTTCGTTGTCGGCGGGCGCCAGTTTACCAGCGGCATCTTGCAGAGGAACTGCCACGAGTTTATTTCTTACGAGAACCTGCTGAAAACCGGCGGCGACAGCGCGCGCACCCCGCGCACCCAGCGCACCGCGGCGCGCAGTGCGGAAGCCCGCTCGCTGTCCACGGCGATGCCGAACATCCAGCGCGCCCTTCAGATTCTGGCGGAACGCGAGGTTGCCCCGCAGCTTGGCCTGCTGAAAAGCACCCTGCTGCAACTTGATGCCACGTTCAGCGAGCGCGACTTCGGCGCTGGATCGTTCCTGGAATTCATCCAGAAGCTCCGCAAGGCAGGTCTGGTGGAAATGCGCCGGACCGACCGCGGTTATCTCGTCGAGGCGCTGGAGGGCGAGGGCGCTCGCGAAACTCCTCCGGAGCCGGCGGCGGAGACTGCCGCCGTGGAGCCCGAACCGGTGGCGGCGGAAGCTCCGGCCAGTGAGGCTCCGGCTGCTGCCAGCGCTCCGCCGGCTCCCGTGGCAACGGCGCCGGTGCCCGCGCCTGCGAGCCCGGAGGATTCCCTGGCCGCATTGCGGCAGGCTTTGCCCAGCCATTTTGACAAGGTCCCCAACCGCCCGCTCTACCTGCGCCAGATTCGGCAGCTCTTGCGCGCGGCCGGAAGTTCCGCCGACGAGCGGTCGGGTTTTCGCGGCCTGCTGGATCTTCTCCACCAGGCACAGCGGGAAGGCTGGCTGCGCCTGCATCGCGATCGCAAAGGGGTTTGGCGGGTCTTCCCCGCCGTGGGTCCCGCCCCCGCCGTGACTCCTGCCACCCCGGCGGAGGTTGAGGGTGAGGTTGCAGTTGCGGTTGCGGCGCCACCGGAGCTTGAACCGGAGCTCCTTATACCTGTCGAGGCCGACGTGAGTTGGGAGGTGGAAGCGTTACCTGAGGAAATCGCCGAGCCTGCGGAGCCGCCCCCGCCTGCCGTGATCGAGGAGGTTGTGCCTGCGGAACCCCCTCCTCAACCTAAACCACAACCTAAACCACGCAAGCCGCGCGCCCCCAAGGCAGGAACCAAGAGCGGAACGAAAAAAACTTCCTCTCGCCGAAAATCGAAAGAACCCGTCGGGTCATAGACTCGGTTTTCGGCGGACAGATTTCCGTTGCGGTGGCTTGTGCCTGCGAATGAAGAGTCCTGTGCGGCAAGACCACCCTGACCGCCCCCCAGCCAAATGCAAGGAGCCTGGGGTATGCACGGTGTTATTTTGACATCACCTTTGCGAGTGCCTTTTTTGCAGCGGCAACTTTCCTCTTGGCCCGCTCAAGTTCAGCTTCGCCTTCTGAGAGCTGCTGAACTGCAATTTCAATGTCCGAACCTGTTATCCAGCCCAGCACAGTCTTGACCTCTTCGACGTTTGCGCTCACTATTCCTTCGGTATCGCCTCGAAGTACTCCGATTCGATGCTTGCAGCACTGACCCGTGGGACCCTTGACGCCCGCGGGGCAGGAGCATGTTGCGGTAACCCTTTCACCTTCCTTGTTAAATATAATCTCGTAAGGCACTTCTTCAGAACCCCGGACAAGAAATTTAATCATGCGGACTCCGCTCCATTAAATGTGTTTATCATCTACCGCGTGGGAGGTAGCACGCCGAACTCCGGCCAGATTGCAGTCTGGATTCTGACCCTCTGTTGCGGGTCGAGCGAGAGAAACCACATGTAGTTCTCGCAAGCCTGCCCAAGCAGGTCCCGCCCCCATAACGCCCCCTCGCCGAACCACGGCCTGTGCCAGCGCTTTGTCACAACAGCATGGCAAAGGTCGCAGAGGGTGATTAGATTTTCCACTGTATTGGGGCCGCCTTGAGATCGTGGCACGCGATGGTGGACGTGCAGTTGGCAATAAGGGTCACCGGGACGGTCGCCACATATCTGGCACTGATGTTTGTCTCGCTCTTTTGCCTGGCGAGAGAGTTTCCGCCAAATCGCAGTGTGATAGAAAGTGGACCAACTCATCTCGTCATCAGAGTTTAATGCAAGTCGCCTACATGCACCACCCGCGTCCTGACAGAAGGCGCGAGAGCCCTGTAACGGCCTCAAGAGATGCCAAGCACGTCTCCGGCCTTGCCTTTGCTCGTCGGCTTGGCCGGTCCCGATGTTGTCCCCTGCCCGGCGGTGGGCATCGGTGCGCGAAATGCGGGTATGTAAACACACTCACTCGGCTCATCGTGCCTTGCCACGCATTCGAGGCACAACCCGCGATGATGGGTTGAGCAGTAAAAGATCGCGGGGCGCTGCCCGCACTCCGGGCACATCGGCATTCCCGGTGCCGAGTACGTATAAACGTCAGGCCCAGGAGGGAAGGTGGAACTTGCAGGGTCAGTGCGCTTGGCCTGGGGGACTGCGGCAGGCGTCTCAGGTCGGATAGCGCCGCCAGTCGGGACTTGACCGGGGGGATACCATGCTACGAGGGTGGCGGGTCGCTCCACGCGAGGTGCGCTGAGCACGCTGATGACCTTCAACACGGCCCAAATGATGCTCGCAGGAATCCCCACAACGTTGCTAAAGACCATAATAACAAATAACGGCCCTCCTGCCTTGGGGTTCACGAAGCAGCTGACTAGATCAAGGAGCCACAACGCGACCCACACGAGCGCGATCACCCCAGACACCTTGCGTAAAAACCACAGCATGATGGAGCCCTCCCGACCAACGCATTAGTGGGCGGTGTCCCAATTTAACCCTGCCATTCCTCCCGTTCGGAGAAGGCTCACACCGTTCGGTTGCGGGATGACGTCACGTCATCGTCGCACTGTCCCCTCGCCGTTTGGCGCAGCGGTCGGGTTGGACACGGCGAGCGTGAGGTCCTGGTCCAGGCGGAGCCACGCCTTGCGTCCCTTTTTGAGCGCGAAGTCATCCCATTGGAGTGAGTGGGCGGCCAGATCGGAGAGTACTCCGATGGCTCCGCCGACACCCGCGCCGATGGCCGCTCCTTTCCCGCCGCCAGCAATTCCACCGATACCCGCGCCAGCAGCCCCAGTCGTTACGGGCACGGCAACGTCTCCCCCTTTGGTGGGCGGGTTTGTGCTCGCCGCGCCTTCCGAGTCCACGTACTCGCTCACGCCTAAGTCCGCAAGCGAAGCCTGCATCGGAAATGAACGGCCATCGGGCAGTGTCACACGGGTGAATCCGAGACGAATCATGGCAAATGTTTTGGTGTGCTTGTCGCCCTTGCGGACCCCGAGCACGCGCCCGGAGAGAACCGTACCGACCGGGAGCGCGTCACGGCCCTGGGCTTCCACAGGTTTGAGTAGATGCACCTCCACGCCGTCGTTGACGCGCGAGATGGCCGTCCCGACTTCGGAGTTGAATTGCACGCGGAGCTTGGTTCCCGCCATCACGGCAGGTTGGGCCTCTTGACCGCGTAACAGTGGAGCCGTGAGCAAGGCGAGTCCGAGAATGTAAAACCCAAACCAGTTGGACCCGCGTGAGGTTGAGGTGCCAGCCGCTACAGCCGCTTGGCACTTACGGATGTCAGTGGTGGGGATTTGCTCGACGCATCCATGGATCATGGTGGTCTCCCCCTCGCGTTGAGGATTAGACCGGGTTTCCTTTTTGGAAATCCAGGTGGCTGTAAGTGTACACCCGCTAGGCCCGGCTTGCACCCCACTTCACTTCTGTACAGGCTCCAGCACCGCGATGGTGTCAACGTCTTCGCGGGCGCTTGGGGGAATCTGTAGAACCAAGCCGCCTGCCGATTCGGTGACATCCCCCCAGCTTCCATCCTTCAAGAAGTGCGCAGACTTCACCTTGCCGGGTAGCGGCGGGAGCACCAGGGAAGCATCCGGCCAATCCAGGAAATGAACGTAAACCCTGCCAGTTATCGGGCGTTTTTCGGTAATGGGTCAATTTGATGTAGAGAGGCGGCTTTACGCCGCCACATGGCGAGGTAAACTCGCCGCCACGGCATCAAACTGACCCACTACCCGTTTTCCCACCACGCGGTGACGGCAGAAAACCCCGTGGGGCGCAGGACGTCAACACGCACGCGCGTGGGATGTTTCTCCTGAAACTCGATGCGGAGGGTGGCCTGCTGCCCGGGAGAGAGCTTGGGCAGCGCCGCCGAACCCTCTTCCATGGGCAGATCGTCAAACCCGAAGACCATCCAGCGCAGGGTATAACCTTCCAGCGTGTAGGCGGGCAGGGTCGGGCGCGTTGCCACCGTGGCGCTCAGCGATCCCTCCCCGGCAGCAAGTTGGAGGGTTTCTACAGGGCTCGCTTCCTGGCGCAGGGCTTCGAACGAGGGCTTGCGGCCGCCGTACAGGTCCACGACGCCATGCACGCGCTGCTTCAGCGGACCTACTCCCTTGTCGCCGATGTGGGTGCGATAGTCGTTGTAATCGAAGAAAATTGTTCCCCCCACGAAATCGGATTCGCGGCAGGCCTGCGTGTGATCCCGCATGATTTCAATGCGCCGCGCGTCGCCTCCCAGGCGGTCAGGCTTGCACTCACAATACCCGTATTCGGAAATCACCACCGGCTTATGGGGGAATGCCTCGTGAATTTGCTGCAAATTGCGCCGGACCGAATCAGGGTTTCCTGGGTACCAGCTTTCGTAGTACTCATTCCACTCGATGAAGTCAAGCAAGCCGGCGGCATCCTCACCGGGGGTCTGCTGAAGGGAGTTCGAGGCGTAAGTCAGCAAGCGGTGCGGATCGAGCCGGCGCGCCTCCTCGGCCATCCGCTGGATGAATACGCGCGACACAGGGTTGCGCCCATTGACCTCGTTGCAGAGTCCCCAGGAAACGATGCAAGGGTGGTTGCCGTCCCGCGTAATCATCTCGCGCAATTGCTCGAGCCCGTTCTGCATAATTTCGGACGACGGCTCGTTCGTCATCCCCTTGAAGGTGGCGCCTCCCCAGGACGGAACCTCTTCCTGAAACAGAATGCCATGGCGGTCGCAATAATCCAGGACACGCTTGTCCTGTTGCCAGTGGACTCGCGTGAAAACGCAGTTGAGCTCCTTCAAATCCTCGTGGTCGTGCGTAATCCACGCCGCGGGCTCCGCCATGCCAAAGTGCGGATTGCTTCCCGCCATGCGCTCCACGCCCATCAACCATACTCGCTCGCCATTCAAAAAGAACGCCGTGCCTTTGACCTCAAATTTGCGGGAGCCGAAGGTCTGTGTGTAGCTGTGAAGGGGTTTACGGCCTTGCCCGATCTGGACGACGACCCGGTAGAGGTAAGGGTGGTCGAAGTGCCAGAGTTTCAGCGGAACATCGATAGGGGTTAACACCACATCTTGGGCCGCCCCTGGTTCTAAACGAACCTCGCCCGCCCTTTCTATTCGAGCCAGGGCAACGCCTGAGCCCTCCTCCAAGACATGATAAGAAAAGGTCAGTTCTTGCGCTCTTTCGCCGGCATTCCGCACCGTAGCGCGAATCTGCAACGGCGTGTGTCTGGAATCG
>JBEKAD010000355.1:0-5964 GCA_050018435.1 Terriglobia bacterium | reverse complement strand
CCTGGGTCCGAGAACCCCTACGCACCTTGCCGCAAGCCCTGAAAGGGCGAAATAGCGTTCGAGGATGCACGCGGACGGTCGCCGAGGCTGGGTCGGTGGCCTTGATCACGCCCCTTCAGGGCGGGAGAACGGAAAATGGGGTGACCTTTCTAACCCAGGCCGCTGGCCTGGGCTTTGCTAGGCCGCCCCTTTGGGGCTGAATGCGCGCACCAGCGGTGTCCAGCAAAAGATGTGGGACACGATCAGAAGGGGGAGAGGGAAGAAGAATCTTTACCTCTTGTGTGAAAAGTATTGGGGTTAACGGATTCCCACCAGGAGTCTGTCGGAGATAGATTTCGTCGTACGTAGAATCAATGGCTTAGCGAGATTCAAGTGTCTGTAAGTTATTGATTCTTGGTCGAGAGACTGTTATTTCCGACACACTCCTAGATCTGACAAAAAATCCCTATGCAAAACATTTGCACATATGGTCAAATCTTCTGCAACATTTTAGTATTGTCGGTGCGCCGGCACGTTTGCTGACTAAGTCTTACCATATTTGGTTTCAGTAAATTACAGAGAATCAGCGAGAATCGTCGAAGTTGGCAACTTGATTGCGCCGGCGACTTTGAGGGTCTAGAAGTGTGTGAGGAATAAGAGTCTCTCAACCAAGAATCAATAACTTACCGACACTCGGATCTCGCTAAGTTGTTGATTCTACGTGAAACGAAATCTATCTCCGACGGCTCCTAGGCGATTCTCTCTGCAAAACATGAGGAGGTGAAATAAAATGAAAACCCCTAAGAGATGCGCTGTAAGGGGCGTTCGATTTGTTATTTCCTTATTCGTATCCGTGAGCTGCATTGCGGTGCTGGGATCAGGGATAGCGCGCGCTGAGCCCCTGCCACTTGCCTATACGGCCGTCTTCTCGGCGCCCAATTATCCCTTGTCAGGGTACGCCGTGTACGGACCTCAGAATGTAGCATGGGACATAACTGATAATTATGGCAGTGTTAGCACAGGTAATCTCATTGCAAACTTCGGCGCTTTCGACATAAATTCGTACGCGTCCACGCCAGCTAATCCCATCGAGGGCTGGGGCTCCGGCGGAAGTGGGGAGGCAGTTTTCTTCTTCTCAGTTGTGCCGAAGAATGGGACCCCTCCCGGGGGTCCCCTTGTGCAAGTTCCAGTGTCCATTACAACGGCTGGCCAGGGTTCAGTTGAAGAAGGTGATGGGGCGTTTAGTGTGTCTACGTGGGAAAGCGTAACCGGTTACCTGGGCGCTGCAAGCTCACCCGGTAATGGCGAATCGCTCTTTCCTGCTCCCTACACCCAAGCGTTTGATGTGACACGGCCAATCTGGGTGTATCCGGGCACTCCTATCGAGGTGGCTATCTATGCAGGAGAAGCTGCCTATAGCCCTTGCGGCCCGTGTACTAGCGAGGCTTCCGCGTACGTCTACGTCGATCCAACCTTGGACCAGGCCGCATTCGACGCGGAACCTGGCAATAGTGGTATTACTCTTTCCGATTACTACCAGATTGACTATAGCCCAAACATGTCCGTTCCCGAACCCTCCACCCTCACCCTCCTCGGCATGGGCTTGGCCTTGGTCGGCTACGGCGGGCGGCGGCGAAAGGCCAGGGCGTAGGGCATCCTAGAGGCCCATCCGGAAACCGGGTTTTCGGCGATTTCTCGGGCCGTAAGTCCTTTGTTTCCGACACAGGAGTTTCCCGAAGGGCCCTTTCTGGATGGGCCTCTAGCGAATCCTGCTTGTCGGCATGGGCGTGAAAGCTGTCGCTGCCCTCGCCCTGGTGAATCGGACATCGACCGCGGAGTTCCGTGTCGGACAGAGGGGAGGCTTCGGCCTCCCCTTTGTATTTGGGGCTCGTGCTCCTTGTTATCGATTCCCGATTCCTGTTGTTTCAACTTCGGAATTCAGGCTCATACGCCTTTACACCCCACCTCACGCCGACGGAGGTCATAATGTCCGTTACCCCCCTCGCGGGGCGCCTGGAGGCCGGGGCCCTCCCCTCTCCACGGACATTTTTTCACCTGTCCCGCACACTTTTTGGAACAAACCTTTAGTCTGCGGTGTCACTCTAAGTAGAAAGAGAGGCATGCACGCAGGCGCGGTATTGAAGTTCGGGCTTGAAACTGATATCTTGAGGGCGTTATGGGTATCGCCCGGTCGGTAGGCATCACGCTCGAGCAAACGTTGCCGGCAGTGAACGAAGAGGCGGCATTTGTTGACGGACTGCGAGCGGGCTCTCAAGACGCGTTTGCTTACCTGTTGGCGGTTTATCAGCATCCCGTTTTCAATCTGGTCTGGCACATTGTCGAGAACGCCGCCGACGCCTCGGATGTTCTGCAAGACGTTTTTGTGAAAGTCTTCAAGGGGATCAAGGGGTTTAACGGCGATAGCAGTTTGCGGACCTGGATTTACCGCATTGCCGTTCACGAAGCATCGAACCATCGTCGGAGCTGGATTCGGCGTCATTGGCGCGAGCCGGTTTCCCTGGATGACACCGAATCTCCCTCGGCCGCCGCGGCTTCCGAAGCCGCCTCGAGTGAGCGTAGCCCTTATCAGGTTTTCGAGCAGGCGGAGAGGGAAGCGGTGGTAAAGCAAGCTCTGGCGAGCCTGGCGCCGCCCTACCGGACCGTCGTGGTCTTGCGCGAAATCGAGGGCCTGTCTTACCAAGAAATCGCGCAGGTGCTGGGTTTGGCTGAGGGCACCGTCAAATCCCGTCTGTTGCGCGGTCGGGAACTGCTCCGCCGAAAGTTGGCGGGCTATGTGGGCAAGGAACATGTTTGAGAGCTGCGTGGAAATTCGGAGTCATTTCTCGGATTATCTTGACGACCTGTGCATGCCGGAAGCCAGGAAATCCATCCGCTACCACTTGTCCTTCTGCGACGTTTGCCGGGAACAGCTCGAGCAATGGCAGTCGGTGCAGGAGGAGTTGCGGGCGCTCCCGCACCGGCAAGTTCCCCCCGAGCTGGCGTTGCGTTTGCGCGTGCAAATGTCACAACGGCTCCACAAGAATCCCCTCGCCCATCTCTGGGTGCGTCTGGAGAATGCCCTCCAGCCGTTGCTGATACCGGCCACCGGGGGAGTGGTGATGGCGGTGATCTGTTTTTGCCTGATCATGGGGTCAGAGGTAGTTCCGATCACCAACATCCCCGACGTTCCGTTGCAGGTGGTCACGCCGGCGCGCGTGCAGGAACTGGCGCCCATGGATTTCAGCACCGGTGAAAACGGCTTGGTACTGGTGACCCAGATTAACGCCGAGGGCCGCGTGAAAGGGTATCGCGTTCTTTCCGGCCAGAATTCGCCGGAGCTCATGCAGCGCCTGGACCGGATGATCTACTTCAGCGCCTTCAAACCGGCCACCATGTTCGGCAAGCCCACGGATGGGCAGGTGGTGCTGTCCCTGCGGCGAATCACGGTCCGAGGGTAGTCCGTTTGCCTTCACGGCTGTCCAAATTAGCGGACTCTTCGAGTGTTCAACGCGGCAGAGCCGCTGGTCACCGTCCGCCCGATTGAGCGCAATTCGGACAGGCTTGGTTTGCCTTTGACTCCAACCCTTTCTTTGCATCTCCGAAACTCGATGGATTACACGTGTCATTTGAACAAGTTGGCAGTGCGGAGCGTGCGCCGAGTCCCGCGAAGTGGGATACCGTGGGTAGCCGTAGGTGAAACCTACGGAAACGGAAGGCGAGAGATTGTTCCGGCCCTGGAGGGGCCGGACTTCGTGGGGTCAATCCGTCGGCTGACGCATTGGGGGGTGCGGGTGGGTTCTGCTATCCGCAGGTTAAAACCTGCGGCTACTCACGGTTGGCCCCTGCCGGGGCCTGCTGCGGTCCCATCAATTGCGCTCGCGTCGAGTTTCTGCCCATCATGGGCAGCGGAAAGGTTGTCAAGGCTCAGAATGACCGTCCTGACGGGTTTTTCCGCAATCTCGTACAGCCGCCGCGGACTGGCGCGTCCCGTGATGGGGTGTCTCATCGCGGCCTTTCTGGCCGTGCTGATGGCGCCCACTGCCGCGCGCCCGCAGTCGGCGGGGAACGTGGTGCTGGAATCGAACGAGCAGCTCTTCTGCGTTTTGGCAGCCTTGAATGCCGCCGGGTACGACGCAGGCATGGGCGCAAGCGGTGCTGGCGACACGCGGCGCATGGTGCGGGAATACCTTCAGGCGCAGAATGCTCCCGTCCTGCCGGTGCTTAAAAAGTTTTACGACCAGCATCGGGTGAATGATGATCCGACCCGGGACCTGGGACAATACATTTCCCTCGCCCTGCTGGTGGGCTCGCCACCGGACTTCAGGGTGACGGTTCCCGAAGAAGAAATTCCTCCCGACGCGCGCGACGTGGTGGGTTTTCTTCCCCTCCTCCGAACCTTTTACGCCCAGGCCAAAATGCTGATCATCTGGTCGCAGATCCAGAAGCAATACGACGCGGCCGTGGCACGTTATACCGACGAGGTTCGCCAAAGCTTTGTGCTGACGGAAGCCTACATGCGATTTCCCGCCGGCGGCTATTTGGGCCGGACTTACGCCATTTACATTGACCTGATGGGCGCGCCGGAGCAGGTTCAGGCGCGGATTTACGGCCTGAACTACTTCCTGGTGGTGACGCCTTCCCAGGAGCTTAAGCTCGACGAGATTCGCCACCAATACATGCACTTTCTCCTGGATCCGATGGCCGCCAAGTATGGCCACGAAATCGATGAGAAGGTCATCCTCCGTACTCAAGTGATGCAGGCGCCCCTGCTGGGATTGGACTTCAAGGATGATTTCGGTCTGCTGGTTACGGAGTGCCTGATTCGCGCCCTGGAACTGCGCATGGATAAACGTCCGGCGGCGGAGGCGCAAAAGAAATTGGATGAGATGACCTCGCAGGGCCTCATCCTGATTCAATACTTTTACGGCTCGCTTCTGGTTTTCGAACACCAGGACGCTTCCATGACGGCTTACTACAAGCCGATGATCCTCGCCATCGATCCCCGCGTGGAGGAGCGGCGGTTGTTCCCGGTCCACTATGCCACTCGTCCGCCCGCCCCCGTCACCAAGGCGGCGCCGGCGCAGTCGGAGGAAGAGCGGCTCCTCGACCAGGGCGATAACCAGTTTTTCCAGGGAAAATACCTGGAAGCGAAGGCCGCGTACCACGGGGTGTTGGAAAAGGATAATCCGCAAAGCGAGCGCGCCATCTATGGGCTGGCGGTGGTTTACGCCAACCTGCGAAAACCCGACTTGGCGGAAGAGTACTTTCAGAAAGCCCTCTCGACCGCCCACGACCTGCGCATCGTGACCTGGTCGCATATCTACCTGGGACGCCTCGCTGACTTGAACGGCAAACGCGGTGCCGCCCTGGTGCAATACCACGCCGCCTTGCTGACCGCCGCCGCCTACCCCATGGCCCTCCGCGCCGCCCAAAGCGGAATGGAAACCCCCTTCGGCGCGCCCCCCGGCGGAAGGCAGTAAGCAGTAGGCAGTGGGCAGTAGGCAGGACGCAATACGTCCGCTGGCGCCCATTCCAGATGTCTCGCTGGCTGGCGCAGCGCGGCGGAGCCGCAACCAAACATGTTTTGTAGGGGCGGCCTCGTGCCTGCCCTCCGCAAGGGCACCCACGAGGGGTGCCCTTACAAGACGCGCAAAATGTTTGCTAAAAAAACAAGAAATTACGGCTGGCTGGCGCAGAGCGCAGCTCGGCGTTTGGATTTTCGCCATTTTTCAGGCGGGTTGGCTGGCGCAGAGTGCAGCTCTGCGTTTTAGCGCGCCATATTAGCGCTGGTCATGCCCACCCACGAACGCCATTTTGCGTCGGAACGGCCGCAATTCTTGACCAGCAGCACCTTTCGCCGCGCCAAGCTTTTTGAGCGTGATCGGCTCGCCTGATTTCAGTCGTGTCGGGCGGATCTTCCCCGCGGTAATTAATTGAAGTCTTTGTATCCGAGAGGGTTAGCGGAATTTGTGCGACATATTGTAG
>JBEKAD010000354.1:0-5967 GCA_050018435.1 Terriglobia bacterium | reverse complement strand
AGGGCGTTGCTGGGAACGTGGTAACGTTCATGGAACTCTTTCAGGCGTTCCACCGAGGCGGCTTTGATCGATTCCGGAGTTGGTAAGGTGACGGCGGCAGGGAAGTCCCCGTAGAGGGCTTGGTGGAATCGCTCATCGGCGAGCACATACGGCTGGGAGCGGGGTTGTTCAAGCAGCGAAAGTTGCCGCGCCGTGTATTTCTCCAGTTCGTCCGGGGGGAAGGTGGGATTCAGCACGATATCGCTGATCAAATCCAGAATCTGGCCGGTGCTGGGGGACAGGCCTGATGTGACGACACTGGAAACGGTGGAACCGAACCCCGAAAAGCAATTCAGCGTGGCGCCTAGCTTATCGACGTCCGCCGCCAATTGCGCGCTGGTCCGGTGGGTGGTGCCCTCACGGAGCAGTTCGATGGTGAACTTGGCAAGACCGGGCAAATCCTTGGGGTCTGACATATCGCCGGTCCCGAACTGGAGAACGATGTTGACGGTGGGTAACTTGTGCCGCTCGAGCACCAATACGGTAAGCCCATTGGGGAGCTTGGTCACCACCGGCCTCGGCAGGGTCACCTGGAGGGTTTCATTGCTCACTGGGGCGCGGTTGAGGCGGACCACCTTGGAGAGTTCGGCCGCGTGCTGCTCTTGCGAGAAGGCGGGCATGGCCACCGCCATCGCGGCAGCGAGCGCCGCTAGATAGGAGATAGAAGATCTGCATTTCGCCATCATAGTTATTTCCCCTCCTTTTGAGGCTTCGCCGCTTTGCGCTGTGGCGCCGCCGGTAGATCCGTCACCACCGAGAGCTGTTCTGGAACCAGGTACTTCTGAGCAGCCTCTTTCACCTGGTCTGCGGTTACGGCGTTAAACTTGTCCACGGCGGTGTTGATCAAATTAGGATCCCCAAAATAGACCGCGTACTGGCCAATCCGCATGGCGGTATAGAGGTCCGATTGCCGGGTTTGAATTTGCCCGCGCAAGAACTGGACGCGCGCCTTCTCGACTTCCTCGGTCGTGATACCGTCCTTCTGAACCGCGGCGATCTCATCCCGTATCGCCTTTTCGCAATCCTCCGGCTTCACCCCCGGCCGCAGGAAGGCGTACGCATAGAGCATGCTCGGACCGCGACGCTCATCGGCTTGGACAAAGACCTGGGTGGCGAATTGTTTTTCCTTAACCAAGCGCAAATAGAGGCGGGAGCTTTCTCCCTGGCTTAGCACATTCGCCAGCACGTGGAAGGCTTCGTTATCCGGGGTGTTGCCGGGCGGAATGTGATACGCCATGATCACCAGCGGAGTCCGCGCCAGCGGATCATGGATGATTTCCCTCCGCTCGCCATAGTGAGCGGGCTCCGTCATATCGACCGGCGGAGGCGCGGATTGCGAGGGAATGTTACCAAAGTACTTCTTCACTTTTTCCAGAGTCTCGGCGGGGTCGAGGTCGCCCACCAGGGTCAGCACCGCATTGTTGGGCGCGTAGTAGATCCGGAAAAACTCCTTCACGTCGTTTACCGAAGCCGCGTTCAGGTCAGCCATCTCGCCAATCGTGGAATGCTTGTAAGCGAAGTTATCGTAAGCGAGATTGTCGAGGTCCAGGAAGGCCTTGCCATAAGGTTGGTTGTCTACGCCGAGCCGGCGTTCTTCCTGAACCGCGTTTCTCTGGTTGTCGAGATTGGATTGATTGACGGCCAGGGAGCGCATGCGGTCGCTTTCCAGATATAAGGCCAAGGCCAATTGGTTCTTGGGAAGCGACTCAAAGTAGTTGGTGCGATCCTCGTTGGTGGTCCCATTCATGTCGCCACCGTTATTGAGGACGAGGATGAAGTGCTCGCCCTTGCCCACATTTTCTGAGCCCTCAAACATCATGTGCTCGAAGAGGTGAGCGAAACCGGTGCGGCCCGGTCGCTCGTTCCGCGATCCCACGTTGTAACTGACCGAAATGCCAAAGACCGGCGCCGTGCGATCCACGGCGATAATCACGCGCAGGCCGTTATCCAGCTTCTGATCGGTGAATTCCACCCGAGGTAGCTTCGGCTGATCTGCCCGCCCGAGTTGCGTCGCCATCAGCAACCCGCCAAGCAACAGCCCACACCATCGATATTTGGTCATGGAAGACTCCTATTGATCGTTTTCTCCACTTGAGACCGCTATTCTGTTCCTAATGTGTTCCCAGCGCAAGCCCCATGGAACAGGTCGTGATAATCTACGGGCCTTGGGATGCTTCGCCCGTTTGTCGAATGGGTCAAGCCACCGCGACACGCCGCGAAAATACAGCGCTGTCGGCGGGATCAACAGTCAAGCCGCACAAACGCCAAGGTCATTGTGATCCCAGTTTATAATACGTCGTCATGCCAGGGGAGGCGCGCCCGGATATCTTCAGCCCCTGGTCAGTTTCGGAGGAAGTCTAATTCACCAAGAAGAGGAGCCAGCTTATGGCTAATTCAAAAACGTCATTGCCCCGACCTCTTGAGGTCTCGAGAAGAGAATTCCTGCAACGCTCCGCAACGGCGGCCGCCATCCCTGCCCTTCCTAGGGCGGTGGGCGGGGAAGGTGAATCCCCGGAAGGACATCCTAAGCGCCCCAATGTGATCATCATCCATGCGGACCAGATGCGCTGGGACACCGTGGGGGCCTACGGCCTCAACCCGATGGGGCTTACTCCCAACCTCGACGCCATGGCCAAAAGGGGCGCGCTCTTTGCCCAAGCTATTACCAATCAACCCGTGTGCGCTCCCTCCCGCGCCTGTCTGTGGACAGGGCAGTATCCCGCCCAGCACGGGGTGTGGAGAAACGGCATCGGCCTTGCCCGCGATGCTACGACCATTGCGACGGCCCTTCGACAGGAAGGTTACACCGCGAATTACATTGGCAAGTGGCACCTGGCAGAGAAAGGTACAGGCCCTGTTCCTCCCCAGGAAAGAGGAGGTTTTTTGGACCTCTGGCAGGCGTCCAATGTGTTGGAATTCACATCGCACGCTTACGAGGGGGACTTATATGACCGAGACGGTAAACCCATCCACTTTGCCGACACTTACCGGATCGACTTCATGACTCAATTGGCGGTCAACTTTCTCCAAAACCAAGGGAAGGAACCGTTCTTGCTGGCGGTTTCGTATATCGAGCCGCATTACCAGAATGATGAGAATAGTTGCGTCGCACCGAAGGGCTATGCGGAGCGCTATGCCAATCCCTTCGTACCCCACGACTTGCGTTTTTTCCCAGGAGACTGGCCCAACCAACTGCCTAAATATTACGGATGCATTGCTAGGATCGATGAAGCCGTCGGCACAATTCTGGGCGCCCTCAAGAAATTGGGGTTGGATGAGAACACCATGGTAGTTTTCACCAGCGATCACGGGTGTCATTTCCGGACGCGCAATACCGAATACAAGAGAAGTGCTCACGAGAGTTCTGTCCACGTGCCCTTGATTATCCAAGGCCCCAAGTTCAACCGCGCGCGGGTCGTACAGGAATTGGTGGGCATGGTGGACATCACCCCGACGATTCTGGATGCAGTCAGAGCTCCGATCCCCTCCAGCATGCAGGGGAGGAGCGCCCAGCCTCTTGTGGAGGGGAACGCCGAGGGATGGCGCAACGAAGTCTTTATCCAAACGGCCGAATTCATGGTGGGGAGGGCGCTCCGCACCGAGCAGTGGACGTATGTGGTGGGGGCGGCGAAACAGCAGGGCCAAAAGCCCTCTGATCCCGCCGAACGATATACCCAGCGTGCCCCACACAATCTCACAGGGGGATCGGTACCCGCGCCCTCCAGCGACCATTATGCGGAATACCAGTTGTATGACTTGTATTCCGATCCGCATCAATTGCTCAACTTGGCGGGGCGTGATGGAACCCTTGAAATAGCAGAGAGCTTGCGGCAGCGGCTCGTGTCGCGCATGGAAGAAGTCGGCGATAAGGTGGCAGAAATCAGCCCGCCCTTTTTCCCCTACTCCTAGTGCCGGCCCAACTTATTGAGGCTATGTATGCCGTTTTTTGTTGCACAGCATCGGCTTGACCTCGGGATGACGCAGATCAGGCGCAAAAAGTTGGGACGGCGCCAGGCTGGGAAACGAACGGTCGAGGAAGGCATGCAAGCTGAGAGATTATTCCAGCAACGCCAGGAGAATTATGAACCGCATAAATCGAAGAAAATTCCTGCAAGCGGGATCCGTTTTGATGGCGCCCAAGCTGGCGCAACCCTCGCCCGAAGGCGGCAAGCCCAACGTCCTCATTATTTTCTCGGACCAGTTCCGCCTCGACTGTTTGGGCGCGAATGGCAACCGGATCATCAAGACGCCGAATCTGGATAGACTGGCCTCCGGCGCGGCGAACTTTACCAACGCCTACGTCCAAGCCGCTGTCTGCGTTCCCTCGCGAATCAGTTATTTGACCGGGCGCTATCCGCACTCCCACAAAAATCGCGTGAATTACACGCCTTGCGATCCGCGGGAAGTCATGATGCAGCGGATCCTCAGCGCGAACGGGTACCAGACAGCCTCGGTGGGAAAGCTGCACTTTTGTCCTCCCACGGCGGAACACGCCCAGTCCACGGGGTTCGATAAGGTTTTCCTCGATGACGGCGTGCAATCCACCGATCCTTACTCAGATTACGTTCGCTGGCGTAAGGTGCATGACCCGACTCCAGACCTGAGTCCCGATGCTCCGGCCAAGGATATCAGAGCGGGGAAGAATCCCTACCGCGCGGCGGTGCCCTATGAATTCACTCCCACCTTCTGGACGGGTATGCAAACCGTGCAGTTGCTGCGCGAGTTCCGCGCTTCGCCAAAGCCCTTCTTCCTTTTTTCGTCGTTTTTTAAGCCGCATTCTCCCTTCGCCGTGTCGACTCCCTATAACACGATGTATGACGGCATCGAGATCCCCTTGCCCAAAGCCGTTACGCTCGATGACCTTCACAAGATGCCCCTGCCGGTGCAAAAGCAGGTTGGCCGTAGTCACGCTTATGACATCGACGGCGCCCGCCTTCAGTGGATCTATCGCAGCTACTATGCCGCGGTGTCCATGGTCGATCATGAGGTGGGATTGATCCTGGATGAACTGGAGCGGTCAGGAAAGGCAGAGAACACCATCATTGTTTTCGCTACAGATCATGGCGACCAACTGGGTGAACATGGGATGGTTGGGAAGAATGTTCTTTTCGAAGCCTCCGTTCACGTTCCTCTGATGGTTCGATTCCCGAACCGAGTCGCCCCCGGCAAGTATGGCCAACTGATCGGCGCCGTGGACGTGCTACCGACGCTTCTGGATTTGTGCGGCCTTCCGGTTGCGGAAAACATCCAGGGACAGAGCTTTGCGCCCCTGATCATGGGAAATCCGGACCGCTATACTCCGCGGGAAACGGTCTTTTGCGAAAATATTATTCCGGAAGTGTATGCGCCGCCGAACCGGAAAGGAACGAAAGTTTATCACCCCTTTGTGCCCGGACTTGGCGAAGACGGAATCCTCCATCCCGACGCCAAGATGGTGCGGACGAAACGTTGGAAACTGAACTACTATCCATCCTGCGACGGTGAGTTGTACGACCTGGAGAATGATCCCGGGGAAACTCGAAACCTGTGGGCGGACCCAAGTTACAACGGCGTGGTGCGAACGCTGAAAAACGCCATTTTGGATTGGCTGATCACTGCCGACCAAAATGACCAGATCGCTCCGCACTGGCTGGTCTGAGCTTTCCCGCAACGTTGCCCTGCCGGTGGCATCCGCGACAGCATGCCGACAGTGCGGCCGCTCGATGAGAACAGCTTGAGATAGTAAGAAATCCCGGCTAGGACCAATACTGTTCACATAAGGGGTTTGAGGAAATTATTCATTAATTTGTTCCGGAGAGACCCCCTTACCCCCACGACCCGCAGAACGTGGGGCCCCCTCCGCCTTGCGGTCCCCCCTCTCCCCCAACTGATCGTGTCCCACATCTTTTGCTGGACACCGGGGGTGCTGATGCTGCTGATGCCCAATCG
>JBEKAD010000353.1:0-6008 GCA_050018435.1 Terriglobia bacterium | reverse complement strand
GTGGGTGAGGGGGTCTCGCGCGATCAAATTGATGAATGATTTCCTAAAACCCCTTAAGTGAACAGTATTGGGGTTAGTTCTCGTTCTGGGGTGGCGCCGCCTCAGGCGCGGAACCCCATTCTTTATTCGGCTCCGGCCCCATCACCAGAACCAGCGTGCCACCCTTCACCACCTCGCGGTGATAAATCCACGGCTTGTCGAGCGGTTCGCCGTTGAACGTGGCGGATTGAATGTAAACATTTTCCGGCGAGTTATTCTTCGTCTCGATGACGAACTCCCGCCCCGGATAATAATTCTTGTCGAGGTGAATGACGATGCGGCGAAACAAGGGGCTGCTGATTTCATAGAGGGGTTTCAGGGAGCAGCCGCCGTCCATTTCGAACAGGCCCATCGCCATCATCACGTAATAGGACCCCATTTGGCCCTGGTCCTCGTCACCTACGTAGCCGGCGGGCCCGGTGCCGTAGGAATGTTCCATGACCTCGCGAGTCCATTTCTGCGTCAGCCACGGCGCTCCGGCGTAATTGAACAACCAGGGCGCCTGCATGTTGGGTTGATTACCCACATTGACGTACTTGTAATCGGAGGCAAAATCCGGCCGCGAATCCTCAAACCCTTGATTGAGACGCCGGATGAACTCGTCCTTGCCCATCAGTCCGATCAGGCCTTTCATGTCGTGCGGAACCCACCAGGCGTATTGCCACGCCGTGCCCTCGGTGAAATCCTTATGGTCGAAGGGAGAGAAGTCCTCCATCCACGTGCCGTCGCGATGTTTTGGCCGGAAGTAGCCCACCGACGGGTCCCACACGTTGCGGTAATTCTGGGCGCGCTTGGAAAAGTATTGGTAATCGTCCATCTTGCCTAGCGCCTTGGCCATTTGCGCCGCGCACCAGTCGTCGTAAGCGTATTCGAGCGTCAGCGAAACCTGTCCATCTTCCACCGGCACGTAGCCGAGATCGCGGTAGGGTTCGAGCTTTTCCATCCCCACCCACCCCGAGTTGACGTCCTTGTAATAATTCATCCCCGGAGTCGTTTGCATGTGCTTGATGGCGGCAAAGGCCTTTTCCCCATCGAAGTTGCGGATGCCCTTCTGCCACGCACTCACCAGAATCGCAATCTCATGCTCAGCCACCATGATGCCGCTGTAGCGAAGGCCTCCCGGACCTTTGGAGAGCCAGCCGCCCTTGTCGTAAAGCTCGAGTTGTGAGTTCACCCATTTGCTCAGAATCTCCGGCGTCACCAGTCCCCAGAGTTGATTCAGGTTCCAGAAGGTATTCCAGAAGGCGTCGCAGCCCAGCATCGGCGATTCCGGATTCTTGAGTTGCTGCACGCGCCCGGTGGGGTCCACATACTTGCCGTTCGCGTCGCTGAAGATCGTCCTCGCCACAAAGGAGCGGTAAAGGTTGGTGTAAAACTTCGTCCGGTCGGCGTCCGAACCACCTTCGATTTCGATGTTTTTCAACAGATTGTTCCAGGTGTCGCGGGCATTCTTGCGCACCGCGTCGAAGTCCCACCCAAAGCGATTCATTTCCGTGTCCAGGTTCAGCCGCGCCTGTTCGATGCTCACCAGGGAGATACCGCTCTTGACCTCGATCGCCTCGCCCTGGGTGGTGTGGTAATTGGCGAAGGCCCCCACGTCACCCTGGCCGGTCACCTCTTTGGTGTCGGGAGTAATTTTCGCCCCCACCCAGCCGCCCATGGAATCAAAAGGCTTGCTGAAGCGGACGACGAAGTGCAGCGTGTATTTTTGCCAAATGGCGCCGTGGGTGTTGGTCTGGTCCGATTCCCCCTCGATCTCCGTGCTGCTCACCCGGCGGATGACGGCATTTTTTACGCTCATGTCCATCTCGCCGGGCACGTCCAACACCAGCAGGATGCGCGCCTGGTCCGCTTGCGGAAAGGTGTAGCGCTGGAATCCCGCGCGCGTGGTGGTGGTCAGTTCGGCGCGGATCTTGTAATCATCCAGCGTCACCGCGTAATAGCCGGGTGAAGCGGTCTCGGTCTCGTGCCGGAATTGTGAGCGGAAACTTTCCGGCGAGCCGGACTCGGGCCCCTGGGTAAGCTTCAGCGGGCCGGTGGTGGGCATCATCAAGAGGCCACTCACCGTCCACGAGTGAATGTGGCTGAATCCCAGGAGGGTGCCAATCTTGTAGTCATAGCCCCCCCTCCAGTGCCTCCCCCCGCGATTGTCGGGACCGAGCTTGACCATCCCAAACGGCATGGCCGGCCCCGGAAAGATCATCCATCGCAACCCGGGGTTGGTAGTTCCAATGAAAGGATCAACCCAGTCCACCGGCTCGCGGCTGGATTTCGGCGCCGGCGCAGCGTACAGATGCAGGCACACGGCAATTAACACGCATAACAGGACTGTAACCTTTTTCATAATCCCCCCCAACACACTCATTTTGACCGTCGATGCGCCCACAATATACACCCGTATTATGAGGGCGGCCAGATTCTTTGGCGGATTCGGGATTGGGTGTTAGGAGCTAGGAGTGAGGAGCTAGGAGTCGGGTGCATGAGTAAAGCCCAGGGACAGGACTGGTCGGCCGCCATTAAGATCGCTGGACTTTCAGTTGCGGCGACACCGTGGCTACCCCGCTACTGGCCAGAAGATTTCGATGTCCGTGCTTCGCTGGGGAATAGTTCTCGGCAAACGAGTTGCTCGCCTCGCAGAACATGAACGATGTAGATGACCTTCTTTTCCACACGATAGAAAATTCGGCAAGGGGAAACAATCAACTGGCGGTAAGGTAAACCCCGAAGTTCGTCTGGCAGGGAGCCCAGGCGAGGGAATCTCTGAAGCCGTTCGACCGCAGCCCATACCCGTTGGACGAGTTGATGAGCCGCCGAAGCGTTCTCCAAGGCAATATAATCTGCAATCGCATCCAAATCGTGAATCGCCGGATCAGCCCAGATTATTCTAGCCATCGCTCGAGTCGTCGCTTCGCCTGGGCGTGCGTGGAGATCCGCCCGTGCTGAATGGCTCTTTCGCCGCGTGCGATTCCTTCCAACACTCGCATCCGATTCTGCAAAGCTTCAAAGGTGGTGACATCCACCAGATAGGCCGTGGGAACTCCGTGCTGGGTGATGAGGACGGGAGTCTGGTCCTTCACCAGCTCGGTGAGAATCCCCGTGGCTTTCCTCTTCAGGGTTGTCACCAGATGGGTTTTCATAAAAGTGATACTAAAGTATCACCCCGCCGTTGGCAAGCGCTTAATTTCAGGGATTCGGGATTCGGGGCTGGGGACTAGGGGCTCGGGATTCGGGGTCAGGGGGCCAGGAGTAGGTAGCAGGTAGCGCGGAGTTATCCCGCTTCGAGCGGGATTACTCCGCGGCTTTTTAATCGTGAATATTAATAAACATGTGCATGTTTATCGTATCTAGAGCCGCGGAGTAGTGCGCTGCGCGCCCAACTCCGCGCTACCTGCTGTCGAACTGGTATCAGGGGCTCAACCTTCGCCCAAAACTCGTCGGAAACTTCCCAAGATTTTATCTGTGGCATCTTGGGCCACTATCTTGCCCTAAACCCTCCAAGAGTTCAATACTTATTTACGGATAAGCCCTTCCTGTGAACTATAAACTATGGACTGTGAACTGATCGCTTGAATTCTGGATGATGAACAGAAATCGGGCGGTCGTAGCGCAGACCTGTTCTGGAGGTCTGCGGTTCGCCCCCCATCCACAACAAAAAGCCGCGGACCTACAAAACAGGTCGCGCTACGCTTGCTGTTCGAAATCCGTGACAACGTTGTTATGGTCCCGTATCGACACCATAGATTCTCTCCGCTTTCCGAACCGGGCTCATATAGAGCTATTCCCGCAGGCTGCGCCTTCGCCATCAAGGGAAGAACCCAGTCAGAACTGGTCGCCGCCGGGATCGAACCCTTCATCCTGGAGGGTGCCCCTGACCGCCTGTCGCACGCGTTCGGCGATTTCAACAGCCCGGCGCGCTTCAGGTTCACTGACCGCGAGATCCTCTCCCGGATATCTTGCCGTGATCGCATAGGGCGTGAGTTCTTCTGCATCCCGTAACTGCTCGGCCCAAGCCGATGGGCTGGCAGATAAGTCCAGCAGGCGGCGGAGACTGTGCGTGAAGGGAAAATCTACGCCGTGAAAGACCAGATAGGCCTTCAAGTATTTTTCCGCGCATTGCTGGGCATGAAAGGCAATCACCCGGCAGGGAGGAGTTTCCGGCATGGAGAATCCATGGCGTGCGACGCGCAAGTCTTCGTCGGCATAGGCCAGCCATTGCCTGACCTTCTCGATGATGGGCGCGTCAGGGAGCTTCATAGAGCACTCTCCCCTCCCGCCAAGCCGGGCGCGCCACGGTGCCGGGGATCAGGCGGTCGCGCTCAAACTCTTCGGGCGTAAGGATGATCACGTCAGTGGCCACCTCCACCCCACGAAGGGCTCGGTCCATGGCCACCATCAGCGCGCGCCGGCTGCCTTGCCCCGGTGGGACCGGACAGATCACCAGCAAATCCACATCGCTGCGAGCATCGGCCGTTCCCCGAGCTTGTGATCCGAAGAGAATCACCCGCTGCGGACGGAACTGCTCCACCAATCGGTCCGTCGCCAGACGCAGAGTTTCCTCGATCACCATTCAGGCCACCTCTACGACCTTCAGGCTCTCAATGCCCCGGTCATCCCCTATCTTAACCGCAATACGCTTGTGTTGTCCCGCCTCGAATGGCAGGGAGAGGGGGCCGCGCTTTGGGAGAGGGGCGCTGCTTCGCAGCGCAGGGCGGCGGAGCCGCAACCAACGCGTCTCGTAGGGGCTTGCCCTGCCCTTGTCGTTTGTCCTTGGTGTGAAACGAGGGCAGGGCAAGCCCAGCCCCTACGAGACGTGCAAATTGTTTGCTAAAAAAGCAAGAATTTACGGTATTGCAATGCAGAGCTATCGTTCTGCGCAGCCCCCGATAATCGCGCCTGGCTGAGTGAGGCGAGACTCCGGCGTCCGCCAAAAGTCGACCAAAGACGCAGCGGGGACGCAACGGCGCTGGGGGGGAGCAATTTCACCAACTGTTCGAAATCCGCGACATCGTTGTTATGGTGCCGCATCGACACCATAGATTCTCTCTGCTTTCCGAACCGGGCTCATAGGGAGCTTTTCCCGCGGGCTGCGCGTTCGCCATCAAGGGAAGAACCCACGGGCAGAACAGCACTGACTGTGGCTTCCTTGAGCAGCCCGCCGCGGGCTGCGAATAGGCGAGCAGCGCGTTGTTGGGCTTCCCTGATCCTACTTCCAGCACTTCCAGGCAATCAGGGCATAAGTGGCCGCGAAAATGTAGATCAGCCATGTGACGGCGCGCGCTGGCCTGAGAAAACGGGCAAGACGTGGAATTGAAATTGCGCCGATGGCCGGGTCCTGAATGGTCTTTCCGCCGATGATGTCACCGCCGGATGTGAAGAAAGTTCCTGTGTCCGGTTCGCAGGCCCTTGCTTCTGACATGCGAAGCAAATATAGCGAATGGTTGTATTTGAACGACGCCCACCACGGAATTGCCAGAAAGAGACCAAGGATAGAGCCGCCGATCGCCAGTTCCTGCTGGTCTTTCGCAATCTGGGCGACCGCCCCCAGCAGGACCGTTTCGGCCAGAAGGAAAGCGCCATAAACGAGCCACGTCAGTTGAACATAGTATTGGATCAGGGAAATCGCCCGGTCGTACTGCTTGTCTTTTCTCTCGCGTTCGTCCATCGGGTTTCCGTTTCGGTTTTCGTTCATGTTCCCTCCGCTTGCCCAACGGCGCGCTGGCGCAGACCTCCGTCATTGAGGTCTGCGGTTTCGCCCGGGAAGAACCGCGGACCCCAGAATCGGGGGGCCGCGCCACCTGCTTTGGGAGAGGGGCGACGCTTCGCATCGCAGAGCTATCGCTCCGCGCCACAGCCCCGGGTTAGCGCGCGCCCTTTTCCGTGCCCAAGAACGCCAGTAATGCATCCCGCGCGGCGATGATTTTCGGAGCAGCATGCGTGATGCTCCCCTGCGCGCGGTTTACCGCCTCCGC
>JBEKAD010000352.1:0-6016 GCA_050018435.1 Terriglobia bacterium | reverse complement strand
TCATTTCGGTGTAGTAATCCCGCCCTCCCTGGCCGCCCGCATAGGTGGGATTGAATTCTTCCGGGGTGAACCGCCAGTTGCCGTCGGCAGTCTTCGGCGCCATGAAGCCCACGCGCGGGTCGAAAACATTTTGGTAGTTGTGCGCGCGCTTCATGAAATAGGCGTAGTCGTCCGGTTTGTTCACGATCTTCGCCATTTCGGCCGTGCACCAGTCGTCATAGGCGGCTTCCAAGGTGACCGCCACCGCTTGGCGCCGCTCGAAGGCGTCAACCTCTTTCACGCTCTCGGTTTCGCCCTTGGCCAGGGCCGGAAAGAAGCCTTTCTCCAGGTACACGCGGTCCAGCGGCGTCAGCGGCCCATCGCGCCACGGCAGCAGCGTCTCTTCCATGGCATTCTTTTTCAGACCCTCGTAAGCTTTCTCGACGTCGAAGTCACGATATCCCTTGGCGTAAGTGTCCAGGACCAGCGCGGCCACGTGATGTCCGATCATCACTGACCGGCCCGTGCCCATCATCCGGCCGCTCTCGTCATACAGGCTCAGGAAGGAACGCACAAAATCGATTTGGCGCTGCGGGTCGAGAAGCAATTGCAGGGGGTGTTGGGAACGATAACTGCCCCACAAGCTGCCGCTAGTCAGGTAAAAACCACGCCCGCCGGCGGGGTGTACCTGATGGTCCACGGGACTGTAGTAGCGGTCCTCTTCCGCCCGGTTGACGGGCTTTTCCATCGACCGATAAAGGGCCGTGTAGAAAATCGTGCGCTGCTCTTCCGTCCCGCCTTGGACGGCGATCTGGCCCAACGCCTTGCTCCAAACCTCTCGCGCTTGCGCCTTCGCGCGCTCAAAATCCCCATCGGGAATTTCGCGCGTCAGGTTTCTTTGTGCCTGTTCGATGCTGATGTGCGAAATGCCGAGGCGTACACCGATGCGCTCCCCTTGCGCCGGCAGGAAATCCGCCACAATGCCCAGCCCCGGCCCCGGTTGCTCACGCCGGTCGCGCGGGACCTGCATGCCGCGCCAAGCTTGGGAAGACGTGCACGGCTCCGTAAACTCGGCATAAAAATAGGTTCGGCCACCCCGGGAGTTTTGCGATCCGGAAATAGCTTTCGCTCCCACGAGCTTCAGATCCCCGTTGCCGCGGACGGAAAACAAGATATGTGAGGGAGAATTTGCCGGAAAGGCAAACCGGTAGAAAGCAGCGCGCTCACTGACGGTGTATTCCACTTCGATATTGTATTTTTCCAGTAGGGCCGCGTAGTAGTAAGGCGTGGCCGTCTCGAGATCGTGGTCGTAAAGCGAGGCGTATTTTTCCGGCGCGGTTTCCAGCGGGCCGCTGGTGGGCATCATCACCATTCCGGCGCCCCCGGGAAAGCCGTAGATTTTATCCGCCAAATACCGGTCCTTGATTCCCGGTGTCGTGATGGGGGCAATGCGCATCATCGAATAGGGCAAGTAAACCAGGGGATAGGTGGGCTGAAGCAGTTGGCCGATTCCGCCAATGTTGGGATCCACGTAATCCACCGGGGCTTTCTTCTGCTGCG
Source organism: Terriglobia bacterium (assembly GCA_050018435.1). GTDB lineage: Bacteria > Acidobacteriota > Terriglobia > UBA7540 > UBA7540 > Bog-366. Next base: position 4,477 of record JBEKAD010000352.1, on the reverse strand, counting down.
CCCACACGGCAGGCAAAAGCCACACACTCAAAAGCCCTGCACAGAATATTCGGATGAAAATATCTCGTCGTGACATGAAATCCTCCTCCCCCGGCGCATATAGCTCCTATCTTTTAACCGGGATTTCCCAGGAAGTCGAGAACATAGGGGCGAACGGCGTTCGGCTCTGCACAAACCGGGCAATTCTCACCCCTGTAAGTGAGACCGGCTCGGTTTGGTGGGCATTCCGCGATGCCCGATCACGAGCAAACTGTAGACATTCAACTGCGGCACGGTAAACCGCAGGGCGCGCCCGCTGAGTTCCGCGGCGAGCGGCTTCGCTCCTTCAAAGTCAGGCGAAAGCAGGCTGACCGTGGCCTCAGACTTCTCCTCCGGAAGTTGCAACGTAACTTCGATGCCGCGGACCGGATTCGCTTCGTCGTAATTCACCAGGTGCAGGATGCGGCGCCCGGTGGGCTGGGCATACAGGCTCATGGTCACGGTTTCGGGCGCCTTGATTTCCACCTGGAGGGGACCGCCAGCGGCCCAGCGCACCGCTTGCAACAAGTCAGCGCGGTTTTCCGGCAGCGTCCCAATACGAAATTGGCCAGGAATAACGATCTGAGGAATGTATACGGCGCGCCCCTTGCCCGGCGTCGCGTGCAGCACGGTGTCGGCCAGCGGCTCGGCGAAGAGATCGGCCAAGCCCGCCTGCTGGCGGCGAATGCTTTGCTCCGTGAAGTGCGCTGTCTGGCCGGTTATGACCACGGCTCCGCCCGCATGTACGTAACTTCGGACCGCTTTCAGGCGCTCATCGGAAATCAGCGCCAAGTCCGGCAGAGCCAGAACCCGGAAGCGGCTCAGGTCACCGGGATGACGGTCAGGCACGATGGTAAAAGGAACTTTGCCCTGATAGAGCGCCTGGGTGAAAGCGGCCCAACGGTCGCGCGTAATTTGGGGGCCGTAGGCGGTGTTGGCATAGGTGTTGAGGACACCGACTTCGGCAATGCCTTCTGTATCCCGGAAGTGCTGCTGCTGGCGATGGAAGAAGCGGATCGAGGCCAGCACCGCAGGATGGAAATCCTTCGCCGCGGGGTTGGACATCACGGTAGCAGGAGCAATTTGATCGCCCGTGACCCAGGAAGGACAACCCAGGCACTGGAGGTTGTACGCCATGCACTCGGCCATAGCCACCGGCTCCGCCGTGTAGTTGAACACCATGTTGTGGTAGTAGCGCCCCAGGAGATACGTGCGGAAATGGGAGTGCAGCACGCCGTCCTGCCAGCGGCTGGGCTTGCCTTCGTCCCAGAAGGCCCCGCCCCAAGGGAGCATGCGCGTGTGGTCCACGGTCCCGATTCCCAGGGACGAGATCAATCCGCCGTCATATCCGCCCGCGTTGAATTCCATGACGATTTCGGGATTCAGCGAGCGCCCATAATCGGCGAGTTCGCGAAAGGTGTCGGCCATGGTTTCGCAGCGGAAATCGATGAAGTCCTGATAGAGCGGGTCACCATTGTATCGGTCCGGGGTAGGAGCCGCGGGGGGCGGCAGCATGTGGTCCATTTCTGTAGACCCAAACCGCCGCGCACGCTCCTCGGGCGAATACTTCTTCTTCAGGTATTCGCGGAACTCGTTCACCGAATAAGGTTCGTAGCTGGGCCCCATAACGTAATTGTCAAGGTGGACCAGATCCACCTTGGCCTCCACCACCGCGAAGTGAACGACCTCGCGCAACAGAGAGCGAAAGCCGGGATGGCTACGGTTCGCCCAGTAGCGATAGTAGAGCGCCCCATAGGTGACGGGCTTGCCGCTCCGGTCAAACGTGAGCCAATCCTTCGCCTCAGGATGTTCTGCCAGCAGGGTTTCGTAAAGGATCGTCCCGCTCGATGTGTAGCAGCCAACGCGCAGCCCCAGCCGGTGGCAAATTTGGGTGAAAGTCTTGGCATCCTCCATGGAGGTGCGCTCCGCTTTGAGCCCGCCGCCCTTATAAAGGGGGATCATCACGAAGTTGAAGCCCATCTCTTTCAGGCGCCGCGCGAGGTCTTCGGAGTGCTCCTGATTCCAAATGGCCATCTTCTCGTCGTAGCTCATGAATGCTTGCGAGAAGTCGTAACTGCCTGCGCGGAGGCGAGTGAGGAGGGATTCCCAGTCCAGGCCGGCCATCACCACCCCTTCCTCACGCCACCACGCGGGCCGATTCTGCTGCCAAGGCTGAGCCAGCGCGGCAGCGGAGTGCGGGTTGTGGACGCCGGCCTGCGCTCCCGGTGTATCCGACGCCAAAGCGGGGAAGGTGGTGAGGACCCCTCCCGTGACACCCAGAAATTCCCTGCGGCTGACGCCGTGCGACGTTGGCTTCTGTTCCATGTCCTTGCCTCCTTGTGGGGATTTTGGCTTGCCTGCTTATTTCGTCAGCGTGATGCCATGCACAGCCACCATGATCTCATTGAAGAGCACGGTGATTCCAGCGCGCTGAATCTGGCGACCTGCAAGGGCCAGGTTGCGGGCGCGGACGCGACCGTTGCGCGGCCGCACCCTCATAAGCGGGCTCTCTGGAACCCGTGCGGTCGCTTTAGGATAACCACCGGATCGTCCAGAAAACTGCTAGAATCAGCGGCGTTGCACCAGCGGAACCAAAAGGCTGCCTCGCCAGATCCCACAAGGCAGGGCGTCGTCGAACACTCATTCACATGACACTCGCACCCCTGGATTGGCTCATCGTCGTTACCTACCTGGGGTCCCTGATCGGCATGGGAATCGTCGCTAGCCGCCGGGTTAAGGACACCAAAAACTATTTCCTGGGCAAACGTCACTTCGGCAAGCTGATTATGATCGCTCAGACTTTCGGCGTGGGAACTCATGCCGAAATGCCGGTAAGTCTGTCGGGGGCCGTCTACAGCTTCGGCATGTCGGCGATCTGGTATCAGTGGAAGAATCTTTTTGCCACACCCTTTTACTGGATTATGGCGCCGGTATTCCGCCGCGTACGGCGCACCACAACCGCGGAGATGATCGAGGACCGCTATGGCGCGGGCATGTCGGGCCTTTACGCTCTGTTTGCCTTGGCGTTTTTCATTATCAACATGGCCAGCATCCTCAAAGGAGCAGCGAAGGTTTTGCACCAGATGCTGGGAGCGAATCTGGGCACCAACTCTATTGTCTTGGGGTTGGCGTTCATCTTCGTCCTTTACAGCTTTATTGGGGGCCTGGTGGCCTCGGCCTGGAGCAATTTTGTTCAAGGCTTTCTGCTCATCCTGCTGTCCTTCATGCTGATTCCGCTGGGCTGGGGGTTGGTGGGTGGCATGGGCGGGATGAAGCAAACCCTGCCGCTGCATGATTTCTCCCTGGCGACGCCCAAGGAAGTTGGCCCGTGGTTCATCGTCATGCTGACCCTTAACGGTATCATTGGCATCATGGCTCAGCCACACATTTTGGCGGCGGTGGGCACGGGCAAGGATGAATACACCTGCCGCATAGGATTCTTTCACGGGACGTGGGCCAAACGCCTGTGTACGATCGGCTGGGCGCTGGTGGGCCTGATGGTGGCGGCGATGATCAAGCGCGGCCTCTTTGGCTCGCACGCGCTCAAAGACCCCGAGGATGCCTTCGGTTTCGCCTGCCAGCACCTGCTTTCGCCGGGCTTTCGCGGCCTGCTGATCGCCAGCGTGATGGGAGCCTGCCTGGCCGCTTGTTCCGCCCTCATGGTGGATAGCGGCGCGCTTTTTACGCAAGGATTTTACCGCCCACGGTTGGCTCCCAAGCAGTCTGACCAGCACTACCTCTGGGTAGGGCGCATCAGCGGATTCGTGGCGGTCGTCATGGCCGTCGTCTATTCACTGTTCCTGATCCAAAGGGTGCTCTACTCGTTTCTCCTGACGGAGACGCTGGCGGCTTATGTGGGCATCAGTATTGTGGCCGAACTCATTTGGAAAAGGGCGAACCGTTGGGGCGCCGCTAGCAGTATATTGGTGTCCATCTGCACAAACTTTTCTTTGTACCATTGGGAACACCAACGGTTGGATTACTGGGACCCGGCCATTTTCTTCTTTTCACTCGCCACCGGAACCGTGGCCCTGGTGGTGGTGAGCCTCCTGACTCCCGCCGAGGACGAGGCCCGCGTCGCTCCTTTCTTCACCAGACTTCAAACTCCTTCGGATCGCATCCCGGCGGGGGCTGCCGACCAAGTCAACCTGCCCGAGGATCACGAAGAAGGCAAGGATTGGAAAGACGGCTTGGCGCCCGAAACCAGCCGATGGGCGGCGGAGCACGGCCGTCAATTACTCCTCGTCAATCTTCTCCATCCGTTGCGCGGGGCGTGTGGCGTCGGCTTCTTCAAAGCTTATCGCGATGACTTGAAGGGCCTGCTGGTTGGATCACTCCTGAGTGCCGGGTTGGTCATCGGCTTGTGGGCGCTGCTGCAACTCTGAAGCGAGCAAGTAACCCCTCACCCGCCCTCGTCCCTCGGGCACCCTCTCCCCAAGGGAGAGGGCTGGTATTTCAG
>JBEKAD010000351.1:0-6071 GCA_050018435.1 Terriglobia bacterium | reverse complement strand
ATCGGCGATGCTGAAGGTGAGCGGAATTCCCACCAGCACCAGGAAGGCCGGCAGGTATTCGGTGGGATCATCCCAGTGGAGTTCGCGGAGGGGTTTGAGCATCATCGCGCCCACGACGATGAGCGCCGGGGCCAGTGTGGGATAAAGCACGGCTTGGCCCACCTTGACCCCGCCACCAATCATCGAAGCCAGCGGGCTGAAAAACAGCGAAGCGGCAAGCAATATTCCGGTCACGACACTCGCGAGGCCGGTGCGCGCGCCGTCGGAAACGCCCGCGGCGGATTCGATGTAGCAGGTGATTGTGGAAGTTCCCAGGGCCGCGCCCACGGTCGTCCCCACGGCATCGGCGAAGAGGGCGCGATCCACCCGCGGCAACTTGCCGTCGCGCACCAGGCCCGCCTGGTGCCCCACGCCCACCAGGGTTCCCACCGTATCGAAGAGCGCCAGGTAGAAGAGCACAAAAATGGCCGCCCCTAAACGCCCCGGCGAAACCCTCAGCAGACCGGCCAAATCGAATTTCCAGAATGTCGGCGCCAAGTGGAGCTGCATCGAGAACAGTCCCTGGTAATGGACCAAACCCAAGAGCGCGCAAATCGCGGTACTGGCGATAATCCCCGTCAAGATAGCGCCGCGGACGCGGAAGCTCAACAGCACCACGATAAGAAGTAGGCCCGCAACCGTGGCCAGCACAACCGGCTGGCGCAGATCGCCCATACGCACCAGCGTGCCGGGCGAGGCCACCACCAACCCGCCGTATTCGAGCCCGATAAATGTAATGAACAGGCCGATTCCCGCGGCAATGCTGCACTTCAAAGAATTAGGAATCGAGTTCACAATTTGCGCGCGCAGCCCGGTCAGGGTGATGGCGATGAAGAAAATCCCCGCCAGGAGCACCGCCGCAAGCGCCTGCTGCCAGGTGAGGCCGAATCCAAGAGGGACGGTGCCGCAGAGCGTGTACGCGAAGAAAAAGTTTTCGCCCATCCCGGGCGCCAGCGCTACGGGGTAGTTAGCTATCAGCCCCATCAGCAGCGTGGAGGCGGCGGCCGCCAGACACGTCGCCGTGAGCACGGCCTGGAAATTCATTCCCGAAACCGCAAGCACACCCGGCTGCACGAAGATGATGTAAGACATCGCGAGGAAGGTGGTGATACCGCCCAGGATTTCACGTTGAAAAGTCGTACCGTGCTCTTGCAGCTTGAAGAAATTCGCGATGGAATTCATAGAATTCAGGAGACTACAGCCCTCTCCCGTGGGGAGAGGGTGCCTGACGAAGGAGGGCGGGTGAGGGGTCACGGCTCCTCTCCTCTCGCGTCTTTGCCGGTTCGCGTCGCGGAGTTCCCCAACTCGCTCGACGGGGACACACGCGGGACGAAGTAACCCCTCACCCGTCGGCACAAGGCCGACACCCTCTCCCCGAGGGAGAGGGCTGGCTTCCGTTCTGCCCGCGGACAAGGAGCAGCAGTCTACTCTTCCCGAAATAACCGTTTCAACGCTTCTGCCTGCCCTGGATTTTTCCGCAACATGAGGCGGCGCAAACGGCGGAACTCATCGGCGTCGATTCTTTGCACCGTGCCGCGGCCGCGATGAGGACTGAAGGCGAGAATGTGGTCGAGGTCCGGCTTGCGCGCGAGAGGATTTTCCAGGCGTACGGCTTGGCGCGGCGGGCAGAAGTCGATGAGCGAACCCAGGCCCACGTCACGGCCATCGGAGGCAGCGCGGGCCACCCCCACGACCTGCTTGCGGTCGACCTCGTAGCAAAGGAAGAGGTCGCCGCGCTTCACTTCTTCGCGAAGGTAACGCAGGCTTGAGGCGCTGCGGATCCAGCCTTCGTCACCCATCGCGTATACCCCACGCGTGCGGGAGCGAAAGTACTCATCAAATTCCCATCCGCGCTTGGTGTTGATCTTGAAAACCCAGACCCGCATGGGTGCGGTAGCCGCTCCTTCCTTCCCGAACCGAATGGGCCGATGTTTCGATGCCCCCGGTCCCGGCGTTCAAACCTCCACCACCCGCGCGGTGCGCACGGCGGGAATGGCGCGAATTTCCTGGAGCACCTCATCGGGCACGTGATTGTCGACATTAACCAAGCCGATGGCCTGCTGGGTTTGCGGGTTGCGTCCCAGGGTGAAGGTGGCGATGTTGATTTTGCGGTCGCCGAGAATGGTGCCCACTCTGCCGATGACGCCCGGCACATCCTGATTGCGGATAAACAAGATGATGCCGCGCAGGGGCGCTTCGATATCGATGTCGTTGAGTCCCAGGATGCGCAGCGTACCCCGCAGGCCCACCATGCCCACACCCGTTGCGGATTCACCCTCGGTGTATAGTCCGATACCCAGTGAGTTGGAGAACGTCGCGCGTCGCGTGCTGCGCACCTCCGCCACTTCCACGCCGCGCTGTTGCGCGAGGGCCCCGGCGTTAATCAGGTTCACTTGCTCGGAGAGCGCGGGCGTCAGGATTCCCTTCAGCACCGCGTTCTTCACCAAGTGAGTGTTCAGCTCGGCCAATCCGCCGTCGTAACTAATGCGCACTTCACGGATTCTTTCACCCGCAAGCTGGGCCAGGAACGCCCCCAGTTTTTCGCCGAGCTGGATGTAGGGTTCAAGCTTCTTGAATTCTTCGGGAGAAACTGCCGGAATATTGACGGCATTGCGCGCCACGCCCGAGATCAGGAAATCGCGCACTTGCTCCGCGATGCGGATACCCACGATTTCCTGCGCCTCTTCGGTGGAGCCGGCAATATGCGGAGTGGCGATCACGTTGGGGTGGCTCACGAGTTTCGAATCCTTGGGCGGCTCAGCCTCGAAGACGTCCAGCCCCGCGCCGGCCACCAGCCCGCATTCCAGCGCCGCCAGCAGATCCGCTTCATTGATCAGGTCGCCACGCGCGCAGTTCACAATGCGTACGCCGGGCTGGGCGAGCGTCAGCGTCCGGGCATTGAGCAGGTGGCGAGTCTCGGGCGTGGCAGAGGCGTGCAGGCTGATGAAGTCCGCCGACTTCAACACCTCCTCGAGCAAGAGCAGCTTCACGTCCAACTCGCCGGCCAGCAGGGAGGAAACGTAGGGGTCGTAGGCGATGATCTGCATCTCAAAGGCTTTCGCCAGGCGCGCCACGTCCGAACCGATTTGACCCAGCCCAATCAAGCCCAAAGTCTTCCCGCGCAATTCCATTCCCCCGAGCTTTTTCTTTTCCCACCGGCCCTGCTTCATCAAGGCATCGGCCTGGGGGATGCGCCGGGCCAGCGCCAACAACAGCGCCATGGTGTGTTCGGCCACGCTCACGGCGTTGCCTCCCGGCGTGTTCATCACCACCACGCCTTTCTGCGTGGCGGCGTCAAGGTCCACATTGTCGACGCCCGTGCCGGCGCGGCCGATGACGCGCAGCCGCTCGGCCTTCGCCAGCAGTTGGGCGGTCACTTTAGTGGCGCTGCGCACCACCAGGGCGTCGGCGTCGCGAATTTCCTCCGCGACGCTGGCTCCCGCCTTCTTCGGCAGGAAGACCACATCCCAGGATTCCTCCTCGCGCAAAATCTCCACGGCACGTTCCGAAACGCTGTCAGCAACGAGAATTTTCATAGGTCAGTTGTCAGTAGTCAGTTGTCAGTGGTCAGTTGCCCGACCCCTTCTTGACCTGCTCCTTTGCCGCCAAGAAAAGATTCACCACAGAGCGCACAGAGACCACAGAGAAAAACACTGCTGCTTGCGCGGGTAGAGATCACACTTCTTCGTTTGTTGGCCCACAGTTTTGTCGCAGTCTGCGCTCCGCGATCTCTGTGAACTCAGTGGTGAAATACTTTTTCTTGGGTTGCACTGGATCAATCACAAATCACCAATCGCAAATCACAAATCAACCTGCGTGGCGCAGGTAAACCTCTTGCACGGCGCGCACGCCGGAACCGAGTTCCACTTTCTGACCCAGCTTCAGCAGCGCGATTTCCAGCGCAGCGAAAACCGCGAACAGATCCGCGACATCGAAATAACCCAGATGCGCCAGGCGGAAGATCTGGCCCTTCATACTGCCCTGGCCGTTGGCGATAATCGCGCCGAAGCGGGTGCGCAATTCTTTGACGATGGCGCCGGAATCCATGCCCACCGGCGCACAGACGGCGGTGGCGGCATTGGCCGGCGAAGATTCGGCAAAGAGCTTCAGCCCCAATGCCTGGGCGCCGGCGCGCGAGGCTTCCGCCAGCAGCGCGGCATTCGCAATCAGGTTTTCGCGCCCGAGTTTCTTGATGTATTCAAGCGCCTCATGCAAGCCGATGATGAGCGTGGTGGCGGGAGTGTAGGCGGTCTCGCCCTTCGCCTGGTTCTTGCGTTCCTTGGCAAAGTCAAAATAGAAGCGCGGCAGCTTGGACTTGGCGATCAAGCCCCAAGCCTTATCGCTGACGCTGGCAAAGGCCAGGCCGGGCGGAATCATCACGGCTTTTTGCGAACCGCCAATCACGATGTCGAGCCCCCACTCCTGGATGCGCAAGTCGGAAGTGCCGAGCCCGGTGATGGCATCGACCACCAGCGCGGTCTCGGGATAACTCTTTACCGCCTCGCCGAGCGCGCGCACGTCGTTCATCACGGCGGTGGAGGTTTCCGTGGCTTGGATGAACACGGCGCGGAACGGCCCATCGCTGGCGAGCTTTTGCTTCATCGCGTCAATGTTCACGGGCTGGCCGTAAGGAGATTCCACCTTCACCGCCTCAATTCCGTACGCCTGCGCCAGTCCCAACCAGCGCTCGCCGAATTTCCCCGCCGTGCCCACCAGCATGCGCTCGCCGGGCGAGAGCAGATTGGCCACCGAGCCTTCCATGGCCCCGGTCCCGGAACTCGCGAAAATCAGCACATCGTTCTGGGTATCGTAGTAATACTTCAGCAACGTGAGCGTTTCCGTCATGATCTTGCGAAACGCTTCCGTGCGATGGTGAATGTTGGCCATAGCCAGCGTGCGCGCTTGCGCTTCCATCAGCAACGGAGTGGGACCGGGAGTGAAGAGGCGTTCTTTAATTATGCCGGGCATGATCATTTTCCTTTGGGGATTGTAGGTGGCTTCGGAAAAACCTAGGCGGAGCTTGCGAGGTTTGCCGTGAGTCCTGAGCGGTTGACCCGAAGCACCTCAGAATAGAAAAGGGACCTACAAATGTCAAATCAATTCCCCAGCAGCTTCGGAGTCTCCGCGCCGCGTTGTACTCGCTATCCCCAGGGCCATAAGGCTCGATATCCAAGGGCAAGGTCAGGCCGGTTCCCACCACACCGGTCATGACCCGCCGGTGGTGGTAACCCAGGATCTCCTTTTGCTGGTTCCGGTAGGGGCGGCACAGGTCACAACCTTTCTCGCGCGATCGTCCCGCGCGGGTGCCATCCAGGGCCAGTCCGATGAAGCGACTGTCGTCGAAGGCTTTGTGGCGCTTGGCTTGACGGACGGCGGTGACCACGGCTCGTCGCGTGACGGCGGGGGCGAGTCGCTCCGTGAAGTAGGCGAGCGCGTCATCGCCGAAGCGCTGGCAAACGTCCAGGGCGCGGCGGGCCCGTGAACGCACCAGCGCTTCGATACCGGCGAAGGCCGCACGGCGCAGCAACGCGCCCATCAACAAAGCCCCCAGCAGGGCGGCAGCCGGAATGCGTCCCTGCGAGCGGCCATCGCCCGGGCGCTGCAAGTAGCCTTTCAGACCCAGACACTTCGCCACGTACTGGCGCAGGCGACGGGGCGTCGGCCCTTTCACTGCGGCTTGCGCCTTTGCTGACGAGCCAGCACCAACAGTTGGGCGTTGGCGGCCAGCACTTCCCGCACCGCATCTTGGAATTGGCGTCCGCCGGCCACGCGGCGGCGGACGTCCTCAACCCATTCCTTGGGAATGTGCTGAACATGCTTCTTGCCGTGCACCATAAAGGTGAAGGACCAGACGGGATGGCGTGAGCCGTCAGCACAGTGGCAGGTGGGCTTGCCGCAGCGGAGATGCGAGAGGGAAAGCGAGCCGGGAAGCAGATCGTCGGGAAGGTGGAAACGGCGCACCAGCTCAAACTTGCGTTGCCGAAGTCGCGAGGCCTGAGGGCCTCGGGGTTCGCTGTTCATCTCGTGGTATA
>JBEKAD010000350.1:0-6080 GCA_050018435.1 Terriglobia bacterium | reverse complement strand
CGTGACCGTGGGCTTTTCCTTCGACGACGAACTGGAACACTTGCACATGAATCCCGTGCGGAAAGGGCTGGCGAAGCGGCTGGAAGACTGACGCTGGTCGAGCTACAATAATTTTGCTTTGGGTAAGGCAACGGCAGTGGCGTGCCCCATCCAGATTGACGACGTGCGGTTGCCGCTGGGGGATCGGGTATGAGAAAATCCGACGGTCAACATGGAGCTGAAAACCAGTTCGCCCCAAAAAAGACTGAACATGGATAAACAGGATGGACACGATAAAGAATTGAAGCGCGAGTCGATCACAGGGAACGTGATAAGAGAAGGCTTTGCTTCTGGCCCTCCGACAAAAAGGCATGTCCGCGCTGTCCCAACATTGATAAGGGTTTCAAACATGGGTACACAAGATATTCAGAAGTTTTTCTTCAGGTTTCTTATTCCGCCTTTTTATCCTGTCTATCCTGCCCATCCATGTTCATAAAGGATTTCAAACATGGATAAACAAGATGGACAGGATAGGGAATTGAAGCATGCGCCGATCACCAAGGCTGTAATCGGTTGTGCCTTTGAAGTCATCAACGAACTCGGCGCGGGTTTTCTGGGATCAGTCTATGAGAAAGCTTTGCTTCTGGCGCTGCGACAAAAAGGCTTGTCCGCGTTGTCCCAACATCCGGTTAAGGTGATGTTCAGGGGTGAATGCGTTGGGGACTTTTGTGCGGATATATTCGTTGAAGAGAAGGTGATCGTCGAGCTGAAAGCGGTCAAAACCATCGCCCCTGAACACCAGGCACAGATCATCAATTATCTGAACGCCACCGGGATCGAAGTCGGCTTGCTCATCAACTTCGGCAACCCCAAACTCGAATACAGCCGCTTCACTAGAAGCAAGGATTTCAAACATGGATAAACAAGATGGACAGGATACAGAATCGGAGCATGCGGCGATTACCAAGGGCGTGATTGGTTGTGCCTTTGAAGTCATCAACGAACTTGGCGCGGGTTTTCTGGAATCGGTCCAGGAGAAAGCTCTAATTCTGGCGCTGCGGCAAAAGGGCATGTCAGTGTTGTCCCAACATCCAGTAAGGATTTCATATAGTGATGGACAGGGTATTCGGGATTTCTTGTTCTGCCCATTTTATCCTGTCCATCTATGTGAATAAAGCGCCGGGTGTGGCCCTACAGGTAAACGCGTTTCCCAAACGCTCTACTCGACGGGGTATTCAGGATTTTTTTGTTCTGCCCATTTTATCCTGTCCATCCTGCCCATCCATGTGAATAAATGAGGTAGCGATGAAAGTAACCGATATCAAAACGCACGTGGTGAGGCTGAACATCTGCAACACTGTGATCGTGCAAGTGGAAACGGACGAGGGAATCACGGGAGTCGCGGAAGCTCTGATGAAGCGGAAGTCGCAGACCATCGCGCAATCGATCCTCGAGCTGAAGCCCTACCTGGTGGGAAAAGATCCCACGGAGATTGAGACCCATTGGGAACGCATGTATCGCGACTCGTTTTGGGTGGGCGGGCCGATGCACTGCACGTCGATCAGCGCCGTGGACTGCGCCTTGTGGGATATTCTGGGCAAGTCTGCCGGGTTGCCGGTGTACAAGTTGTTGGGAGGGCCGACGCGCCGGCAGGTGCCGGTTTACTGCCACTGCCCGGCGGGGGCAACGCCCGAGGTGTTCGCCCAAAACATCAAGGCGTGCAAAGTGCGTGGCTACCGCGCCGTCAAAACCACGCTGCCGCTTTTCTACGGCGCCAAGCTCGTCAGCAGCAGCCAGTCCCCCGGCAGCGCTTACTCCGGCACCCAAGGCGAGGTGGATGCCCGCTGGAAGGAGACCGAACTGCTCGACCCCTCGATCTTCGGGCGCATTCGCGAGTTCCTGCTGGCGGCACGGGAAGCGGCCGGCCCGGAATTCGGAATCGCGGTTGACTGTCACGGGCGATTGAATCCGAAACAGGCGATTCGCTTGTGCCGCGAACTGGAAGATCTGAACCTGCTGTTCCTGGAGGAACCTGTGCCACCGGAGGGCGTCGAGGAGTTGTGCCTGGTGCAGCGCGAGACGGCCATTCCCATCGCCGCGGGAGAACGATGGGCCACTATTTATGGAGTGCGCCCGTTCCTGGAAAAACATGCCGTCGACATTCTGCAATGTGACATCGTGAACTGTGGCGGCGTCACCGGAATGAAAAAAATCGCGGCCTTCGCGGAGGCCCATTACGTGGGCATGGCGCCGCATAATCCCAACGGACCGGTCGCCACCATGATCAACCTCCACTACGCGGCCATGATTCCCAATTTCTTTATCCTGGAAACCGTGGGTTCCGAAGCCGATGAAAAAATCGCCGGCGAGTTCCTGAAGAACCCCGTCCGCATGGAAAACGGCTCGATGCCCCTGCCCAGCGGGCCCGGCTTCGGTTTCGAACTCAACGAGCAAGCCCTCGAAACCCGCCCCCCTGTCGCCGAAGAGGGCACCCGCTAGTGTGTTGTAACATCCAATTCTTGACAATGGTCACGCGGCACTGCCTGGTTGTCGGGGTACGGCTTGCCGTACCCTCTTGGTCGGCCGCCCGATAAAGTAGGGGCACGCCATGGCGTGCCCCTACAACCAGGGCAGCAGAGCCGCTGGCCTATTGTCAAAAGTTAGGTGTTACGCGACACTAGCCGATGGACCCGGTTGTAAGAAAGCAGATCTGCGCCGCAATGGAAGCACCCCTTAAATCCTCCCAGCGCTTCTCCTCCCGAACCTTTTGGATCTGCATTTTGCTATTTGCCGCTACGGCGATTATCTATCTCGATCGCCAGGTCATGGCGCTGACCGCCGAAAAAATCATTGCCGAATTCAGGCTCAATCAGCAGCAATGGGGAAAGGTCCTTGCCACTTTCCGTTACTCGTATGGAATCGTTCAGCTCGTGGGCGGATTCCTGGTCGATGCCCACGGACCGGCGATCGTTTTTCCCGCTGCCAGCGGCCTTTGGGCTCTGGGGGGATTCTTAACCGGCCTGGCCACCAGTGTGGCGATGCTCGCCGGATGCCGCTTCCTGCTGGGCATCGGTGAGGCGTTCAATTGGCCCTCGGCGCTCAAAGTCACCAACTCTCTCCTTTCTCCGGAAGAACGCCCCCTCGCCAACGGGATTTTTAACAGCGGCGCAGCGGTGGGCGCGTTAGTCGCCCCGCTCCTGGTGACGCTGATCACCGTGTACTTTAGCTGGCGAGCCGCGTTTGTAGCCACCGGAACGCTGGGCGGAGTCTGGGTCATCGTCTGGCGGATTTACACGCGCGGCAGCGCAGCACAACTCAAGGGGAGCCCCACCGCGCTCCATGATGTTCTGCCGGCGGTCCTCCACATCCTCCGCCTGCCGGAATTCTGGATGTTGGCAGTCACGGGGATAACCATCAATAGCGTCAACTACTACCTGGCGGATTGGATCCCACTCTATCTGAAAACGACTCGCGGCTTCAGCTTCGCGGCGGGGAATATCCTCTCCATTATCGTCTATGCCGGGATTTCCTGCGGAAACATCCTGGTGGGTCTGTTCGTTCGTAGCGCCGTGGCGAAAGGGCTGAGTGTCTCCGCCGCCAAACGCTGGGCTCTGCTCATCAGTTGTGTGTTGATGGGCTCCGCCGCCGGGGCGGGCCTTACTCCCTCTCGTTACCTGGCGGTGATCCTGTTGGCGCTCACCGGGATGGGGACAGGCGCTTTCCTGGTGATTTATTTGACGCTGGCCCAAGACCTCGCCCCACGGCACGTAGGAATCAGCTCGGGTCTTCTCGGCGGGATGGGGAATCTTGTCTATGGTTTTCTCAGCCCGTACGTTGGAATGTTGGCTGACCTTCATCGGAATTCGCTCACCCTTAGTCTAATTGGAGCGCTGCCCTGGCTTGCCTTTTTCGCCATTTTTTGGGCCATCCCGAGAGAAATCCCATGATGGACGCCTACACCCATCTCGACGTCACCTGCGCGGATCCGATTGCGGATATGAAAGCGCGGATGGCGCACGCGGGAATCGAAAGCGCACTGGCGGTGGAAACCTGGAAGGGTGATAACCTTCCCTGGCTCCACCAGATGATGGCAGAACCCTCGCCGCAGTTTCGCGTGGTGCTGTGCTTCCGGCCCGATCAGCGGCAACCTTCCCGGGACGTTCTCCAGAATGGCGTGGTCGTGGGTCTGCGGGTGAAAACCGCGGACTTGCACCAACTGCCAGGCATGGCAACGGGGCTCGAAACTTCCGGAAAATGGCTGGTCCCCCACGCCGAAAACGGGATTGGCCCCTTGAAGAAGGAATTGCTCGCTCTCGCCCAGCGCGCGCCGGGCATACAGATTTACCTGCCCCATCTGGGATGGCCCCGGCAGGACAAGATCGACGATCAGGAATGGGAAGCAGCGGTCTCCGAACTCCACGAGATTCCGGGCATTGTGGTAGGCATTTCCGCGATAGCTCATTTCTCGCGAGAGCCTTTCCCGCACCCCGATGTCGAGCCTTTCGCGGCGCGGTTGATTGAGAAATTCGGACCCGCGTCGGTGGTAGCAGCGAGTGATTATCCGCTGTTTGAGAAGAACCTGTACACCCAGTACATGCAACTTGCACAGGCGTGGGTTCGCCGCGCCGATGCCCGGTGGTCGCCGCATTTCGAGCGGGCTTTTAACCGCGTTGCGTCGCGTGGACCCGAGGCCGGCGCGTGACGCGCGGGAAGAACGCCATTCGCGTGTTGTAGCGCTGAGGTCGTGGTTTTTGAATTTATGACTTGTAGGAGAAATTCCCCAGCCCTCTCCGAGGGGAGAGGGTGCCTGAGGGACGAGGGCGGGTGAGGGGTTACCTGCACGCTCGAGTCGTCGGAAGAATCTACAATTTAAGAATTCAAAAACCATTAGCTCAGCACGTGTGCCGAGCTGAAGGTCGGCGCTACCATGTTTTTCATCGTGAGGAAGGAGAGCAAACTCCATGAGCGAAGAGATCAAGCAAGGTGATAGGCGAAAGCTGGGGTTCATCGGTGTCGGCGTCATGGGGGGGCCAATGGCATCCAACCTTTTGCGGGCAGGATTTGAGCTGACCATCTTTGACCGGACGCGCAGCAAGTGTGAAAAGCTCGCCCACTTGGGCGCGAACATCGCCGATTCACCCCGCCATGTTGCGGCGGCGAACGAAATCGTGGTCACCATGGTGCCCGATACCGCCACGGTTGAGAAGGTGCTGTTCGGGGAGGACGGGGTCGCCGGTGGTTTGAAGCCCGGCGCCCTGGTGATTGATATGAGCACGATATCTCCCCTCGCCACCATGGAGTTTGGCAAGCGCCTGGCGGCTTTGGGATGCGAAATGCTCGACGCCCCCGTGAGCGGCGGTCCCAAGGGTGCGATCGCCGGAACGCTGGGGATCATGGTGGGCGGCGCCCACGAAGTCTTTGACCGGTGCCTTCCCGTTTTTCAGGTCATGGGAAAGACCATCACCTACACCGGCCCTCTGGGCAACGGCCAGAAGACAAAACTGGTGAACCAACTCGTGGGCGCCACCAACCTTTTGGCCGCCGTCGAGGGTTTGCGGCTGGCGCGTCGGGCGGGCCTGGATGTGCCCACAACCTTGCAGGCCGTCGGGAGTGGAGTGGCCAACTCCTGGATGCTGGCGAACCTCATCCCCATGATCTTGAAGGAAGACTTTGCCCCCGGCTTCAGCATTCGGCTGCAACATAAGGATCTCAAGCTCCTGACGGAGTGGACCGCCAGCCTGGGCGGCGACTTCCCTGCCGCCGAGATGATGTTCTCGCTTTACTCCAAAGCAATGGAAATGGGAATGGAAGGTCAGGGCAACCAGGGCCTTATCAATATCTGGAAGCCGTAGCCCGCATTTCTCAGCACGCTTGGACGCTTTTTGAGGGGCTGGCGGAAGGGCGGGGTGTCGCAGACTGCGGAAACATTCGAAAGTGCTGTCTATGGCCGATCCCCGCAGGGGATCTATTCAATAGCCGGGGGCAACGCCCCCGGAAGACGCCAACCTTAATTATCGACCCTGAAGGGGTCGCATTACCCGGGACCGGTGGAAGCAAGCCCAATGTGATTCCACCCGGAATCGACCCTTTCAGGGTCGGTA
>JBEKAD010000349.1:0-6107 GCA_050018435.1 Terriglobia bacterium | reverse complement strand
CGCGAACCGCCCCTCCGACACGCTCGCAGATTGGCAATATTTTCAAGGTCTGCGGCTCTTCTCACCGACGGCGCCCAAGTGCCGCAAAACTGCAAAACAGGTCTGCGATACGCTAGCTAGAGCGCAAATTCGGCGGACTTTCAGCCGCGGCGAGACCGTGGCTGCCCGCCTTAGGAGATGTCCGGAAACAGAAATCCCTAACCTTCTTCCTCATTTAAAAATGTCTTGACTCCCGGTTTCTGGTAGAATGTGGTTATGCGTAGCTTGCTCGCCAACGCGGTTGTTCTGGCGGGTCTGCTAGTACCCTTGTGTCTATATGCGCAGCCTCGCGGCGCGGCCCGTTCCTCCTTTTCCCGTTCGGTCGGATATTATCGAAGCTATCCCGCTACGCCACGAACGCGACTGATGCCTCGGCAGGGCAGGTCCATCGCCTCCAATGGTGCTGCCAGAAGGTTGGGGTTTCCACCACCCGTGCGCGGCACGTCCCTGATCGGTTCGGGCGAGTCGGCATGTCTCCTGAATCCTTCCTATGCCGGTTCGTTATACTGCCGGCAATTCTTTTCCGGACGCCCCTCGTTCGGCGTTGAACCTGTCTATCCCTATTGGTTCCCATCGATGGGGTACGGGACCGACCAGCCTGCCCCGCCAGCTCCCGAACCGGAACAGGACACTCAACTCGCCGCGCAAGTCGGCAATCTGGCGGCGGAAGTTGAAATGATGCGCGAGGATCAGGCTCTGCGCGACTCTCGTAATGCTCCCTCCGCGGAGCCTTCCGTGGCGGCCGAAGAAAAGCCCCCTGCGACTCTCCTCGTTTACCGCGACGGCCACCAAATGGAAGTGCAGGACTATGCCATCCTCGGCAAGACGCTCTGGGTTTTTTCGGACCAGAGGACGCAGCGAGTCCCGCTCGCCGATCTCGACCTCGCCGCCACCCAGCGCCTGAACGGAGAGCGCGGCGTCGATTTCGTCACACCGGACCCACAGTAGTGGAACTAAGTCTTCAGTTTTCAGTCTTCAGTTGTCAGTAAGGTTTCCCCCTTGGGCGGCAGCGTACTAAACTTAAATTAACACCTCTCGCGTTTACTTCCCCGCCAATTTGGAGGATAGGTTACTGACAACTGAAGACTGAAAACTGAAGACTTCCTTCCCGCCCCCCGTTCCACACTGCGGACTCGGCGCCAGAGGATGTTATGATAATCAGGGATCCTTAAATCATGCTCGATGACACCAAGAGTGGGCGGCGGCTCTGAGGACTGAAACCCTTTCGGAAAAACCCGTGTCGCGGCTGCCCGTGATGTTCCGGGCATTGCGGCACCGCAATTACCGGCTGTTCTTCTGCGGCCAGATCATCTCGTTGATTGGCACCTGGATGCAGTCGATTGCGCAGGCGTGGCTCGTCTATCGGCTCACCAAGTCATCGTTGCTGCTGGGGCTGGTGGGGTTCTCGGGACAGATTCCGGTTTTCCTCTTCGCCCCCCTGGGGGGATTGCTCGCGGACCGTTACAGCCGCTATCGCACCGTGATTGCCACGCAAACCGCCGCGATGTTGCTCGCCTTCATTCTGGCGGCGCTGACCTTGCTCGGACACATCCAGGTCTGGGAAGTCATGCTGGTGGCAGCGCTGCTGGGCGTGGTGAATGCGTTTGATATCCCGGCGCGCCAGGCGTTTATCATCGAAATGGTGGTTCCGGAAGACCTGATCAATGCCATCGCGCTGAATTCCGCCATGTTTAACGGAGCCCGCATCCTGGGGCCCGCCATTGCCGGCATCACGGTGGCGGCCATCGGCGAAGGCTGGTGCTTCTTTTCCAACGGCGTGAGTTACATTGCGGTGATCGTCTGCCTGCTGCTCATGATCGTCACGCCGCGCGACCGCTCCGGGCGGAGAGCTTCGGGGCTGGAGAGCGTTCTGGAAGGATTCCGCTTCGTGGTTCACACCGGGCCCATCCGCGCCCTGCTGCTTCTGCTCGGACTGGTCAGCCTGACGGGCATGCCTTACGCGGTGCTGATGCCCATCTTCGCGGACAAGATTCTGCACTCTGACGCGCGCGGCCTGGGCTTGCTGATGGGTTCCACGGGCGTGGGCGCACTGATCGCCACCCTGGTGATGGCATCGCGGCGCGAGGTGCGCGGCCTGGGACGCTGGATTCGCTACGCCTCCACGGGCTTCGGCTCGAGCCTGATCCTGTTTTCGTTCTCCCGTTCGCTGCCCCTATCCATTGCCTTGCTTTTGCCGGCGGGCTTTTGCATGTTGATCCAGATGGCGAGTTCCAACACCCTCATCCAAACCATGGTGCCGGACGATCTGCGTGGGCGCGTCATGTCCGTCTACTCCATGATGTTCATGGGCATGGCCCCGTTCGGCGCGTTGCTGGCGGGAGCCATCGCCCACCGCCTCGGCGCGCCCCTCACGGTGGCAATCGGCGGCGCGGTCTGCATCGCGGGCTCGCTGGTGTTTGGATCGAAATGGCCGGCGATGCGCGGCGAGGCGCGCCAGCTCATCTTGGCCCAGGGCATGAGGAGCGGTGAACCCCCGGAAGAGATGACCGGCCAAATGGACGCCCTGGGCGGCCGCAAGCCCAGCACACCGTAGCTTTTAGCCTGCATTTCTCACCACCCTCGGACGGTCATACGGCGTCACTACAGCGTGTGCAGGCATGCGAAGCTTTGGAGTGCGGCAGCTTGCTGCCGCACTCCAAAGCTTCGCATCTACACGGGATGGGAATACAATGCGTGCCGAGAGCGTCAAGGAACGTTTTCACACACACTCGGATGCCCCGCTCTTCCAACATCGTGGTGAGGAATCAGGGTTAAATAGGTGTATAGTTTCTCGGGAACTTTTTGAGCCCTCGCGACATTACAGAATAGGAAGAGATTGAGTGATTCGACGATTGGTGATTGACCGGTGGCATTTGATAGCCGATCGTTAAACCGCTCAGTTCCAGCGTGGCTGGCCGATGCTGACCGATGAACAGTTGATGTTGGATTTTCAACGCGGTTCGAAAGAGGCCTTCACGGAACTCTTCGCGCGCTATCGCGAGCCCATCTACGGCTACTTTCGGCGCCGCCTTGCCGACGCGGCGCGCGCGGAGGAGCTTGCGCAGGAAACGTTCCTGGCGGTTCTGCGCGCGGTGACGCGCTATGAGCCGCGCGCTTTGTTTCGAACGTATCTTTATGGGATTGCGCTCTTGCAGCTCGCGGCGGAGCGCCGCCGAAGCGCCCACCGCGAGGCAAGTCTTGAACCAACCACCGCCGACCCGCCCGCCGCCGGCAACACGGAGGAAGAGGTCGCAATCCGGCAGGCTCTGGAAAGGCTCGCACCTGATGAGCGCGAAGTCTTGATGCTGCGCGAGTACGAGCAGTTGAGCTACGCGGAAATCGCCGCCCTCCAGCGCGTGCCCATCAATACCGTGCGCTCCCGGCTGTTTCGCGCGCGGCTGGCGTTGAAGGAATTGCTGGTGAGCCCGCGCGCGGCCAGGCGCGCTGTGTAGGTACAGCGCCGGTCGACCTGTTGCCGCAACCCAACGGTTCGTGGGGCCAGGGCGCGCCCCAATCCAGGTCGCCTCAAGGAGCGGCCCGGCCTGTCGATTGACTAAGGAAAATGTCATGGCTAGTTCCATGCATTCTATCGAGCAAGAAGAATTGATGGCCTACCTCGACGGCGAACTTTCCGTCGATCGCGCCGCGCTGGTGGCTACCCATCTTGAACAGTGTGCCGAGTGCCGGGCGTGGGCGGCGGAATCTCGCGCCCTCTCCGAGCGGCTCACCGCATGGCAAGTGGAGCCTGCGCCGCTGAGCCTCACCGAACACGTGTCCGCCGCGATCCCAGCGGGCGAGCTCAAGCCGCAGGCCACGGGGATGGCGCTCTCCTCTCTGCTGCGACTCCATCGATTCGGCCTGCCGCGCTGGGTGTGGGCCACGGGGGGTGCAGTGTGCCTGTTCCTGATGATCGCCGCCGTCTCGATTCCGAACCTGCTCCGCTCTCGCCAGGCTGCAGATCGCACCGCCTTGGCCCCACTGGGGGAACAAAGCGCGTCGGTGGCCTATCTGCCAGCCGCCCCTGAGCGTGCCCAGGGCACAGTCGGCGGAGTGCCCGGTGGAGTCCCCGCTGGCGAAATTGGGAGTGTGGCCGAAGGTTCCCTGGGCAAACTTGTTTCTGGCGGTGGCGGGGGCGGCGAAGCGGGCCCGACCATCGCTGGCCCCATGATCGTGCGCACGGCCTCGCTGACTCTGCTGGCCAAGGATTTTGACAAGACGCGGGCCGCGCTCGAAGAGGTGGTGCGGCGCCACCGCGGTTACAGCGCGCAACTCACGGCGGGCAGCGAATCGGGCAGCGCTCGCACACTTTCCGCAAGGTTCCGCGTGCCCGCCGACCAGCTTGACGCGGCGATCGCGGAGATTAAACAGCTCGCGCACGTGCAGCAGGAATCGCGGGGCGGGGAAGAAGTCACCGAGCAGTACGTCGACCTGACGGCGCGCCTCTCGAACGCCCGCCGTACCGAACAAACGCTTCTCGACGTGCTCGAGAAGCGCACCGGCCGGCTCTCCGATGTGTTGGCCGTCGAGCAGGAATTGGCGCGCGTGCGCGAAGAGATCGAGCGCATGGAAGCGGAATTGAAGAGCTTGCAGAATCGCGTCAGCTTCGCCACTTTGCAGGTGGAATTACGCGAGGAATACAAGGCACAGCTCGAAATCACGCCCCCCCTCGGCAGACGCCTTTGGAACGCGGTGGTTGAGGGGTTCCAAACGGCGGCCGATAGCCTGGTGGGCTTGGCGCTGTTCCTCTTGAGCGTGGGGCCATTCCTGCTGCTCTGGGCGCTGATTCTGTTCTGGCCCGCGCGCTATGTGTGGCGCCGGGTGCGCGCGGCATTAGCACAGAAATAGAGCGCGTCCATCCCACAATCCGAAGAAAACGGCTCCGTTCGGTGAGGAATCCCGCCTACGGTTGCGACATCGAGGGCGGCGCGGCAGCGGGGGAGCTACCCCAGGATTTATTGGGCTGCGGTCCCAGTTGCAAAATGAGCGTGCCGCCCTGGGCGATGTCGGAGTGAGAGAACCAGGGCTTGTTGAGCGCGCGTCCGTTGAGCGTTGCCGACTGAATGTATTTGTTGTGGGCGGACTGGTTCATAGCGCGGATCGTGAACACCCGCCCGTTCTCGAGAGTAATCTTTATTTCATCAAAAATCGGACTGCCAATATTGTACGTGGGGCTGCCAGGGCAGACGGGATAAAAGCCCATGGCGCTGAACACGTACCAGGACGACATGGCGCCCCAGTCCTCATCACCGGGAATCCCCATCAAGCCGGACGTGTACCAGATCTTCATGATCTCGCGCACGCGGCGCTGGGTCATCCAGGGCTCGCCCGCGTAATTGTAAAGGTAGGGAATGTGAAAGCCGGGTTCATCGCCCTGCGGGTCATTGCCGGTCAAAGCCGTCGCGTCAGGGAATTGCGCCAGAAAACGGAACTTGGCTTCACCGAAGGGCTCCTCGAACAACCCATCGAGCCTTTCCACAAATTTCTTGCTCCCACCCATCAGTTCGATGAGGCCGGCCACGTCGTGCTGGACGTGGAAGGTGTAGACCCATCCGTTACACTCCGTGAAATAATCTCTGCCCCCTTGCCCGCCGCCTAACTTGGGATCGAAGTCATCTACCCACTTTCCGTCCATGGTGCGCGGCGCCATGAAACCAGTGGCGGGGTTGTAGACGTTCTGGTAATCGTGCGCGCGCTTCAAAAAGTACGCGTAATCCGCATCCTTGTGCAGCGCCTTGGCCATCTGCGCCACGCACCAGTCGTCATAACTGTTTTCGAGCGTCACGGAGACGGCTTGGCGACGCTCCGAGGGGAAGACGTCCGGGGAGGTCTCGGTCTCGCCTTTGGCGAGCGCGGGAAAGAATCCGCGTTCCTGGTAGACGCGGTCGAGCGGCGTGAGCGGCCCCAGCCGCCAGGGCAGCACGGTGGCTTGCGTGGCGTTCTTCCGGAGGCCCTCATAAGCTTCTTCCGCGTCGAAGGTGGTGTAGCCCTTGGCATAGGTGTCGGCGATGAGAGCCGCGGAATGGTTCCCGATCATCCACACGCCGGGGCCGCCCACGGTGGGGTCACGC
>JBEKAD010000348.1:0-6108 GCA_050018435.1 Terriglobia bacterium | reverse complement strand
TTGTTTCGGAGTGAGTATAGGGGGGTAGCTCGTATCCCTGCCTTTCCTGGAACATATTTTGACGTTGGAATGGTTGCGTGAGCGGAAGGCGGTAGCTGGCGCTACCGCACTCCAAGGCGGGCTGCGCCCGCTAGGTTTCATGACCAGGTTGATTTCTTGCGGCAAATTTCCAATTCCACTTCTTCGCCGTCAAGCAGCGGAAGCTGTGTGTGGGGATGGAGCGCGCCATTCTGGAACGTGGCGGAAATACATAGAGGTTTCGCCGGGGCCGGCCTGGAAGCCTGTGGCGGCAGGGTGCGGGGCGCCGGCGCGGCTCCCACCACCACCCCGCGCTTCGCGCTCCCCTCCTCACTTGAGGAGGGGATTAAGGGGTGGTGGGATGGAGATATCGATCCCTTGCCACCCTCGGCATCGTCCAAGGCCTGATTCGCCAGGCGG
Organism: Terriglobia bacterium; assembly: GCA_050018435.1. Taxonomy (GTDB): domain Bacteria; phylum Acidobacteriota; class Terriglobia; order UBA7540; family UBA7540; genus Bog-366. The sequence continues at coordinate 5,670 of JBEKAD010000348.1, read as the reverse complement.
TCGGCTTCGCGGTTGTGCTCGCGATACACGTGCCGAATGGAAAAGGACTCCAGGCGAGCGATCATCGCCTGAGCCTTGTCGTGCAACGGCTTCAGGTCAGGGCTGCGGACTTTGTACCGCCCGGAAATCTGCCGGGCCATTAATTCCGAATCCGTCAACACCCGCAGGCGCGGATAGCCATGGCTCAGGGCATACTCCAGGGCGGCCAGCAGCCCCTGGTATTCAGCAAAGTTGTTGGTGGTTTCTCCGATGAACTTCGCAAACGCCGTGACGGCCTGGCCTTGCGGCGTTTTGATGGCCACTCCGTAAGCCGCGGGGCCCGGATTGCCCCGCGATCCGCCGTCGATGTGGGCAACGATTTCAGGTGAGTTTGACATCAAGGATTTTGGATTTTAGATTTTGGATTTTAGATTGAAGACGTCCGTTGTCCGTGGTCAGTTGTCCGTTGCAAGAAATAAGCCCGCAACCTCCTAGTGCCAATGTTCCGGAGAAGGAAGCACACGTGGTTGAGAACACCAAGCTGATAACTCCAAGCAACGGACGACGGACAACGGACCGCAAATCTCTTAATCCAAAATCTAAAATCCAAAATCGGCTCACGACATCGTCACTCGCGTGCCCTCACCGCCGCCGGCGGCCTGCTCCGCGGCGGGTGGCTCAAGGTAATAGAGGATGCGGCTACAGTTTTCGCAAGTCAGCACGGCTTCGCCGGTCCGGACTTCGTTGTACACCTGGGGCCGCAACCGAACGTTGCACGCGGTGCAAAGACCGTCGCGGACCTCCACCACCGCCGCGCCGGGTCGATAACTGCGGATGCGTTCGTAGAGCGCCAGGACGGAACCACTGAGAGCGGCGGCCACTTCCTTGCGCCGGGCTTGCAGGCGCCCGCGCTCGTCCAGCTCCTTCTGCCGCTCGTCCTGTAGGCGCTTGATTTCCGCCGCAACGCGCGCCTTTTCGCCCTCCAGCCGCGCCGCGGCCTCCTGGACGTGCTTCTGGATGTCTTCCGCCTCGATCATTTTTTCCAGGATCTGGTCCTCGATCTTGCGATTGTTGCCCTCTTCCCCTTCAATCTCCTTCAGCATCGCCCGGTATTGCTCGTTGGTCTTCACCTGGTAGAGCTGATCTTTGTGCTTGGTGATTTTCTCCTGGATGACTTTGCTGTCGCCTTCCAGGTCCTTGCGCTCTTTCAGATTGGCGGCCAAGCGTTTTTTGCGTTCCTCGTGGGTGTGGATGAAATCATCCAGTTGCGATTGCAGGGTTTGAATCTGGGTGGGTAAGGAATCGATCTGCACCGTCAGCTCCGCAACCCGCTGGTCAAGCTGCTGGACCTCGACGACGGCTTTAAGGTCAGGATGCACTTACTCTCCTTGGATGCGTGGTGTCCCCCCGGTGGGAAGGCGCACGCTCCCTCTCTCCAGCGCCGCACCTTCCGTCATTCAATATTTTTGCACATTCCCAGGCAGCGCGGCAAGGAAATGCGAGGGCGCGGGGGGGGGCAGTTTGAATCCCCAACAGGGGTACGTAAACCTAAGGCGAGTCAGGATAATCCAGCTCGTGTCCGGCTCGCAAAAGCCGATTTACCGGAAGCTGACCCCGAAAGATGTGGTATCGTCAAATTCAATACTTCTGTTAATCGCACGCAACGGAGGAAATCCGTCATGAGAACCCTTATTTGCGCTTTATTGGCCATAATAGGGTTGGCAGTTATCGCCGGGGGCGGTGCACAACGCGCGCCGCTCGACGTCCCATTCGAGCAAACGCTCGATTACCAGTGGCTTCGCAAGCCGGTTTTGGCCCAGCGTCTGCTCGACGACATGGAGGACATTCATACCTGGACGCTCACCGGCAAAGGCGAAATGATGCTTGCTACCGATCCCGTCGAGCACGGCACCCACTCCTTGCGGATCAGCACCAAGACTCGCACCTCCGAGGACCCCACGCCGTCCCGTATCCACAATTACGGCTTCGTTCAATTCACACGTGTCTTCGCCAATGAAGACTGGAGCGGATTCAATCGGCTGAGCGTCTGGGTGTGGCCCGATCTGCCCGGATGGAAAACGATTAACCTGCGGATGATCCTGCTGAACAATGGGCGCGAGAAATCGCCTGACCCGGTGGACCATAACGGCTACAATTCGGTGATCATCCCGCGCAATCATGCCTGGAACCGGGTGGTCTGGGAGATTCCTGCCATCCCCCGCGACAAGGTCACCGGCGTGGTGTTCGAACTGCGGCGCCAGGGAAATGAGCCCGAAGCCGCGAACCAGATTACCTTCTTTCTGGACAACCTGACTCTGGAGCGCGTCTCGGAAGATCATTACGAAGGCTGGAACGTTGCTCCCGGCCAGATCGCCTACAGCCAGAGCGGCTACCGCACGGACTCGGTCAAAACCGCCATCGCGTCGGGTTCCGGCACCGTCGAATTCAGCCTGATTCGCACTGAAACCGGCGAGGCTGTGCTTAGCAAGCCGGTGGAGAAGCGCCAACCCCCCCTGGGTGAGTTTGAGGTCATGGATTTCACCGAGGTGCGTACTCCCGGCAGCTATTGGATTCGCGCCGACCCTCTTTCCACCCCGCCGTTCCGGATCGGCGACGATATCTGGCGCCCCAGCCTTTGGAAAGCCCTCAACTTTTTCTACGGTGAGCGTTGCGGGATGGTTATCTCCGGAATCCACGGCGAGTGCCACCGGGATTGGCAATGCGAGCACGCGGGACAACGGCTCCTCATTAATGGCGGGTGGCATGATGCCGGCGATCTCTCGCAGGGTACCGTCAACACCTCGGAAGCTGTTTACACAATGTTCCGGGTGGCCAGCCGGCTCGACTCTGACCCCGCCTCCCGCTCGCTCGCCGCGCGTCTGCGCGAAGAAGGCACGTGGGGGCTCGACTGGTTGCTGAAGACCAGCTTTGGTGACGGCTATCGCCCGGACTTTTCCGGCATGGGGATGTGGACCGACGGAATTCTAGGTAACAACGATGATATGGTCTCGCAAGCAGTCAACAGTCCTTATGACAACTTCCTTGTGGCCGCGGCGGAGGCCATGGGTTCCCGCGCCCTGGCGCCGTACGACGCTGAGCGCGCCGAGCATAGCCGCAATATGGCCGAATCCGACTGGCGTTTCGCGGTGGCATCGCTTCAGCAAGCACCGGACCAGGGGAACGACATCGTAATGGCGTCCGCAGGCGTTCTTGCTTCCGTCGAACTCTGGAAGCTCACCGGCGATCCCCAGTACCGCGACGAGGCCCTCGCCCTGGCGCCCACCCTCGTTGACTCGCAACAGAAGAGCTTCATGCCTTGGAAGCGCCCCCTGACCGGCTTCTTTTGTACCAGCCCCAAGAAGGATCAAGTCTTACGTTATTTCCATCGCGGCCATGACCAGGCTCCTATTGTGGCGCTGGCCCGGCTCTGCGAGGAATTTCCCGGCCACGCGCACTGGATGGACTGGTACTCCACCGTGGTGCTGCACTCCGAGTACCTGAAAGCCATCGCTTCCTATGCCGAGCCCTACCGCTATTTGCCCGCGTCCATATACCGCGACACGGAAGCGGACCAGGTGCCGGAGAATTTGCGCGAGTCCTTTCGCACTCAGGTCAAGAATGGCATCCCCCTCGGCGGGGGTTATTACCTGCGGCACTTCCCCGTGTGGTTCGATTTCCGGGGCAATTACGGAGTCGTCTTATCGCAGACGCTCGCTCTCGCCACGGCCGCACTCTTGCGCGACGACCGCTCGGCGGCGGGTCTCGCGGAAGAGCAATTACAGTGGGTGGTGGGCCGGAATCCATTTGTACAGAGCACCATGTACGGAGAAGGCCGCCTGTTCTGCTCCCTGTACAGCGCCATGTCGGGCGAGATCGCCGGCGCCCTCCCTGTGGGCATCGAGACTCGCGGCGACCGGGACGTCCCCTATTGGCCCACTTCCAATTACCCCAATTGGAAGGAGGTATGGGTGCATCCCGTCTCCCGCTGGATGGCCATCGTCAACGATCTGGAGTCTCTCTCCGCCCGCCCGCGCCCGAGCGACATCTCGCTGGCCGTGGAGCGGCGCGCGGATAGTACCCTGTTGATCCGAGCATCCAGCAGCAGCCGGCGGAAAGTGGACCTTCGCGCCTGGAATCTCGAAATCACCCCGACGAACCGCGCATCCGAATACGTGGCGAAAATCGTCTCGTCCGCCATCCCCTGGATCGTCGTCGCCGCGCCTGACGGCCAGGACGAGCTGCGCACCGATATTACAGGTGGATTTCACTAAAGCGTCGCATCAGCAGGCCGCGATCAGTGCTTTCTTGACCGCCTGGGCAGTGTCTTTTCAGAACCACGAACTGCCGGCGCAGAGCAAGATTCTCGAAGGCCAGCTCTCGAACGTCGTGTGTGGAGAAAAGAAGCAGGGCCCACGGTCACGGTTTCACAAAGGTCACCGCGCCTTCGGAAGCGGAGGAAACCAGCGCTGCGTATTTGGCGAACACTCCGCGCTTGTAACACGGCTCGGGGGCCTTCCACTTCGCCAGCCGCGCCATGATATCGGTGTCGGAGACCTCCATATCGATCCGGCGTTTTTCGATGTCGAACACGACGGTGTCGCCTTCGGCCACCGCGGAGATGGGCCCGCCGCGCGCCGCTTCCGGGGCCACGTGACCCGCCATCAGGCCGTGCGTCGCGCCGCTGAAGCGGCCGTCGGTGAGCAGAGCCACTGTATCGCCAAGCCCCTCTCCCACGAGTGCCCCGGTTACGCCCAGCATTTCTCTCATGCCCGGCCCGCCGCGCGGGCCTTCGTAGCGAATCACCACCACGTCCCCGGCCTTGATGCTCTTGCTCATCACGGCGCGCATGGCGTCTTCTTCAGAATCAAAGACGCGCGCCGGCCCGCGATGGTGCGTGCGTTCGTAGCCCGCCACTTTGATGACGCAGCCCTCCGGCGCGAGGTTCCCTTTCAGGATCACCAAACCACCGGTCTTCTTGATGGGGTTGGAGACGGGCCGCACCACATCCTGCCCGGGCGTTTCGGTGACGCGCGCGGCTTCCTCGGCAATCGTCCTGCCGCTGACCGTAATCTGCGAGCCATCGAGCAAACCGGCCTCCAACAATTTCTTAGCGATGAGCGGAATGCCGCCGGCACGATGCACGTCCACAGCCACGAAACGCCCGGCGGGCTTCAAATCCGCGATGATGGGCGTGCGCGAACTGACCACATCAAAATCTTCAATCGCCAGGGGCACGTTGGCTTCGCGCGCCATGGCGAGCAAGTGCAGCACGGCGTTGGTGGAGCCGCCGGTGGCCGCCACGCTGGCGATGGCGTTTTCAAAGGCCTGGCGCGTGAGGATGTCGAGCGGTTTCACTCCGCGCTTCAGCAGATCCATGACGATCTGGCCGCACTGATAGGCGGCTTCATCCTTTTGCGGATCCAGAGCGGGGATGCCGTTCATTCCCATGGGAGACAGACCGATGAATTCCATCACCGTGGACATCGTGTTGGCGGTGAACTGCCCGCCGCACGCGCCCGCACCCGGACACGCGTGGTCTTCCAGTTGCTTCAACTCCGCGTCCGTCATCAGCCCGGCGGCGTTGGCGCCTACGGCTTCGTAAACATCGCCAATCGTCACGTCGCGGCCCTGGAATCGACCCGCAGCGATGGATCCTCCGTAAAGAAGCACGCTCGGGACGTTCAGCCGGAT
>JBEKAD010000347.1:0-6108 GCA_050018435.1 Terriglobia bacterium | reverse complement strand
ACGCTTCGCTGTGCGCCTCACGACACCCAGCGCAAAACTCGGGGCCGAGTGGATCGCTACTCCTTCCTCGTGAGAATCTTTCATTCTCTGCTTCCTGCCGGTTTATCCCGGCGCTTTCTGGCCACCCGCTTATCATCGAAGAGGGCGGTCGCGAGAATTCTGTAAAAGCGGATTGAATTCGCTACAATGGATGTGTGAAGTTGGAGTGATACGCGAGCGAAGTCGTGCCCTGTAGGCGAGGGGAAATGAAGTTCGAGCTGGTTGTCCCCATAGCAAACGTGGAAGTCATCGCCACGGGTCCGGGTGTCCGGGTCCGCTCGTACCTCCGTAAGGCCTGTGGTCAAGGCCGGTGGCGAAAGATGAAAGGGACAGCTAGAGTCCGGCTCGCGAATGGCGCTCAACGCGTGGTGGAGTTACACTGGTACGACGCGCAGGGGATCGGCCAAAGGGACATGAAAAGTAGCGCTGACCTTCAGGTCGGCATTTTCCGCGAACGCGCAACCTGCTGACCTAAAGGTCAGCGCTACTTGGACGAATTATGAAAACACCAACCAAACCGTTCGCTCTTTGCATCGACAATACCGACTATCTGGCGTCGCTCATTCCCGGCAAGGTTTATCGGATTCTTCCCGGTCCGGTGGCGGCCAAGGATGATCTGGTGCGGATTGTCGACGAAAGTGGCGAGGATTACCTCTATCACAAAAGCTATTTTTTGTTTGTGGACTTTCCCCCCAGCGTGAAGAAAAAGATCCTCGCCTTGCAGGGCGTCGCCTAACGCCCCGCCGCACGCAACCTATCACAAGGTGCCGCGTACATTTGTTCGCAAGGCCTTTCGCAGTAGGGGGACGGCTTGCCGTCCCCTCTGTGTACATTGCCGCCGAACCAAGCTGGGTAGGGCAAGCCCTACCCCTACGCTTACGACGCCTTACGCTGGGTGATCGAGTTGCGCAAGGTGGGAAGCCACAAGCGCCGAGATTCCAGTTCGAACGGCACCTGAGGTTCTGTAACCCGGAGGTAGCCTCGGTCAATTCGTCTTGGGAATTGACCGTGGGTTCGCCATCGAAGGAAAAGCCCACGGTCACGCGAGCAGTGACCGTGGCCGCTGGAACCATGCCGATGAAGAATCCACCCCACCCCGGCGGCTTTGTGTTGCGCCAGTGTATTGAGCCATTGGGCTTGACGATCACGGCCGCCGCCGCGCTCGGAGTCACGCGCACGACCGTGTCGGAACTGGTGAACGAGAAGCGCGGGATTTCTCCCGAACTGGCCGTGAGGCTGTCTAAGGTTTTCGGAGGCAGTGCCGAAAGCTGGCTCACGCAGCAGGCGCACTACGACCTTGCCCAGGTTCACGCCGACCGCATCAAGCTCAAGCGGCTGGAATTGACCGTGGGTTTGTCATCATAGGAAAAGCCCACGGCCACAAAAGGTCGTCCGCCAGTAAAATTGGCGGACTTTCAGCCGTGGCGACACCCCGTCTACCCGCTATAGTCGGAGCAAGCGAATCAAATCTAAATCGGTCAGGATTTGAATGCCCCGCGGTGCGCAGAAATGTTGCACTTCTTCAGCGAAGAAATGAGCATCTCGGGTACAAATGACATCTGCGTTTCCTGCAAGTGCTGTGCCTAGCACGGGTTCGTCAGCTTGATCCCTCAGTAGATTTTCGGGTACGGATACGGGGTGGACCAGAGTGGAAACGCGTGCCAGGTAATCCAGATACTCAGAAATATCCAGAGGGGTCAGCCCAGAACGCCTCAGGAGCCTCGGGTAGGTCAGAACCCGCCGCAGCTCTTGTAACAAGTACTGCGAAAGAACGAGGACGTCGGAACCTTTGGCCACGAAGAGTAATCCCCGGCGGGCCGGGCCGTGAGAGAGTTGGTGGGCGCGGGCAAGGACATTGGCGTCGAAAACAATTCTCACTCGCGTTCACGATATCCGGGGCGCACGTTGCGCAGGGCCTCGTCCAGGGCCTCTTCCGCTTCCTTTTCCGGTGCGCCTTTCATTTTTTGGTCAATCCGATGGAAGTGGTCTTGCAGCTTGCGCCCTGCTTCCGTGCGAGCTTCACCCGTGGGGGCGGCGTGGGGGACAAAAGTCATGATACTCACTTCCTCATCATCTTGAAGCGAACGCCCCAGTTCCGCTTCCAAAGCAACGCGCGTTTCAGCTTTAAGTTCACTGGCCTTATGGATCAAAACGTTTGGCATAACTGCTGCCCCCTTCCGACTCCCATCACGAAGTTTAACATGTCTTAAAGCAGTTATTTCGGTGATTTGGTTTTGCATCTCCGTCAGCTTATGAAACGACGCGCTGCTGGAATCTATGCCGCGCATTGCCGCCGAACCAGGAAGCGTAGGGGCACCCCCCGTGGGTGCCCTGACGTCGGCCATGCCGACGGGGAGGGCAGGGACGAGCCGTGCCCCTACGTCTACTCGGTGATCGAGTTGCGCGAGGTGTAGGGGGACGGCTTGCCGCCCCCTGGTTCCGCATTCACCATGCGGAACGCCGGGTAGGGCAAGCCCTACCCCTACATCTCGTGATTGCATTCACCCATTCGAACGGCGCCTGAGGTTGTGAAAACGACTCCGATCCTCAGGTGAGGAGGGGTGGCGCTCCGAGCGCCGGGGTAGTGCTGAACAGGGGGTGGTGGGCGACAGGAAAAATCGGGGAGGTCGCCACGGCCAATTCGTTTTGGGAATTGACCGTGGGTTCGTCATCGAAGGAAAAGCCCATGGTTATGAGGGCACTGACTGTTGCCACCCCCTGTAAAGCGTCTCTTTACACACTACGTAATCTCGTGTAGTCTTACTTGATGAAGATCCGAAACGTGGTTCATCGGGGACTGCGGCGCTTCATCCAGCGCAATGATCCTTCCGGATTGGCTCCGGCGGTCGTGGAGAAGGTTCGTAACATTCTGACCTTCCTGCAGGAAATGGAAGACGCCCAGGAACTTCGCGATGTCCCGAGCTGGAAAGCGCATCAGCTCACCGGCGACCGAAAGGGAACCTGGAGCCTTACGATTACCCGCAACTGGCGGATCACGTTCAGAATCGACCCAACGGAAGGGGAGATTTTCGACCTCGATTATGAGGACTACCATTGAAAGGAAAGTGAAATCATGATGCGTATGGCACGCCCGGCCCATCCGGGACAATTCATCCGGATGGAGGTCATTGAGCCTCTCGGTCTCACGGTTACGAAAGCCGCCCAGGTCCTGGGCGTAACCAGGCCCGCGCTCTCTGCCCTTCTCAACGGCCGCGCCGCGCTCTCACCCGACATGGCGCTGCGCGTGGAGAAGGCTTTCGGCCCGAAGATGGACACCCTGCTTCGGATGCAAACCGCCATCGAGATTGCCGAGGCTCGCGACCGGGAGGCAAGTATCAAGGTAAAGCGCTACGTGGCAAAGCTCCCTACCGCCCACGCACTTGTCGACCAGGCCACGCTTTGAACCGCGCCACCATGAGCCGGCGGAGCGTGGACCTGTTGTGCAGGTCCGCGACCCTTGGGCACGGCCGGCGAGAAGAGCCGCAGATCTTGTGGCGCCGACCTTCCGGTCGGCATTTTCCGCGAGTCCCCAACCTGCTGACCTAACGGTCAGCGCTACAACACGATTGCCAATTTCGTTCTCCTGGACCCCGATGTCCGCAAGGCCTTTCGCCGTAGGGGGACGGCTTGCCGTCCCCTCTGTGCACATTGCCGCCGAACCAAGAAGCGTAGGGGCGCCCCGCGTGGGTGCCCTTGCGGAGGGCAGGCACGAGGCCGCCCCTACCTCGTGATCGAGTTGCGCAAAGCGTAGGGGAACGGCTCGCCGCCCCCTTGGTTCCGCATTCACCATGCGGAACGCCGGGTAGGGCAAGCCCTACCCCTACTCTAACCACGCCTTACGCGCTTTGTAGCGCCGACCTTTAGGTCGGCATCGAGCGGCGCCTGAGGTTGTGTGACCCGGAGGTAGCCACGGCCAATTCGTCTTGGGAATTGACCGTGAGTTCGTCATCGAAGGAAAAGCCCACAGTCACAAGAGCAGTGAACGGTCGCGGTAGGGATACCGGTTGCCCGATACCCCCCGCGCGGATCCCCACGTGCGGATTTCCCGCATGAGGCTCTTATCGTGGATGACTGGCGGCGAAGCGCTGGGCTTGCCGCACACCCGCTAGCCCCTGGGACACGCGTGCCCCGCCCGGCGTCGGGTACGTGTTAGGCAGAGGGATGTTCTCCTTGATCAGCGGCCTTCCCTCCCCCTTCTCCGCCGACCCTCTTCCGTCGTTGTTCGAAGGGTTCATCGGTACTATGTCGCTGTCCGACTCCTCCGAGACGTACATGCGGGCCGTACGGCCTAAGCCTTCTCCCGCCGGCCTGCGGTCGGCGTGCCCAGCAGGCGTCCCCGAGGTCTCCCGGTTCTCGTGTCGGAAGTTTCTAGGCGTGCCGGGGGTCTACGACTACGCAGGGCCGTCCGGGAAGCTCGCGCTCTCGTTTCCCGTCCATGTTGCCTTCCGCCTAGCCAAGGACGTCGGCGCCCTGATGCCGCGTTTTCGAAGCTCCATACCCCGCCCACCTATACCTCTGTTTGTGCTTCACTGTGCACCTCACGGTGCCCAGCGCCATACTCGAGGCCGAGTGGATCGCTACTCCTTTCTCGTAAGGCTCTTTCATCCTCTACTTCCGACCGGTTTATCCCGGCGCACTGGCTACCTGCTTCCAAGCGTGTGGTAAACTCCGATGTGGCGAAGCAGGTTTGGCGAAAGAGGGCAGTTAGCCTGCTGTGATACGAATGAAAATTCCTGGCGGAGAGCGCGCGGTTGTAGACATCGCAAAATTGCGGGACTACTGTCTGAACGAGCAGCATTCGCGCGGACGCCACAAGGCTCGGGTTTTTGCCTCGGTGCTCGGTCTCACCGCCGCCGATGCGGACGTGCTACGGCAGGCGCTGCTGAAGGCTGCACGGGAAGGCGAGGCCGTGGAAGGTGAGCGTGACGACTATGGGCAGAGATACGTGGTAGACTTGGAAGTGCGAGGTCCCCGGGGGCGGGCAACGGTACGGAGCAGTTGGATCATCTTGCACGGAGAAGATTTCCCCCGCCTGACCAGTTGCTACGTAGGGTGAGTGAGGCTGATATGGAAAACATTAAACCTTTCGCCGTCGTCGCACTTCTGGAAGACCAGCCGGAGCGGGGCTTGCGGCGGGGCCAGGTGGGAACCGTGGTCGAACGCCTCGCGCCCGGTGTGTTTGAAGTCGAGTTCTGCGACAATGAAGGCCGCACTTACGCCTCGCTCGCCTTGCGCTCTGACCAACTCATGATTCTCCATCATGATCTGGTTGAGGTGGGCTGATCTTGCATCGTGAATTTTAACCTGCCAACGTTTTCCCCTGACGCGGTTAATGTAGGGCCGAACGGCGTTCGGCCCCGGGGCGAGCGCCGTCGTGGCCGCCACAATTGAGTCAAGGTTTGGCATCCAGGGAAAAGCCCACGGACAGGAAGGCCCTGTGCGTGGCTACCCCGCTTGTGCGCGGAAAAGCAGGCCACCAAACGCGCCGCCGCGGCCACACCATGGTTAGCCGCTAAAAACGTGGTATCGTAACACTGGGTAACTGTGCGGCTTCTCGCAACACTCACGGAGTTTGTCCAATCGGCAGCGCGACACCTGCATGGGATCGAGGTGGTCCTGCGGCACTTAGGCGGATTCGGCCTGCTGGTTCTCGGCATCGTCGACAGCTCCCCCATCCCCACCTTTGGCGGCCTGGACATTCTCACCGCCATACTCGCGGCGCGGCAGCGCGAACCTTGGTACTACTACGCCGGATTCGCCACGGCCGGCTCGGTGATTGGCGCCTACCTGACATTCCGCATGGCTCGTCAGGCCGGTTTGGACTATCTCAACCACAAGTTTGGAAAGCGCAAGGTCTCGAAAATGCTGACGTACTTCCATCAATGGGGAACGGGCGCTCTGGTGGTTTCTACCGTTTTACCTTTCCCCTTCCCGACGAGCACGTTTTTCGCCATCGCCGGCGTGCTGGACTACCCTCTCCGGACCTTCCTCGTGGTCGTGGCTTTGGGCCGAGCCGTGCGTTACGCCGCCATCGCTGCAATTGCCTCCCACTACCGCCGCCACTTCATC
>JBEKAD010000346.1:0-10994 GCA_050018435.1 Terriglobia bacterium | reverse complement strand
TTGGTGACCGTGAACGATTACCTGGCCAAGCGCGACGCCGCCTGGATGGGACCGATTTACCGCCTGTTGGGCCTAAGCGTGGGCGTGATCGTCCACGACCTGAGCGACGATGAACGGCGCTCCGCCTACGGCTGCGACCTCACTTACGGCACCAACAACGAGTTCGGATTCGACTACCTGCGCGACAATATGAAGTTCGACCTCAAGGACTACGTCCAGCGGCCTCACCACTACGCGATTGTGGACGAGGTAGACTCCATCCTGATTGACGAGGCGCGCACCCCGCTGATCATCTCGGGCTCATCCGACGAAGCCACGGACAAGTATTTCCGCGTGGATAAGGTCATCCCGCATCTCGTTGACAAAACCGATTATGAAGTCGATGAGAAGCACCGCCAGGCGACGCCCACGGATTCCGGCATCGCCAAGGCCGAAAAGTTGTTGGGAATCGAGAACCTTTATGACCCCGCCAACATCGAGTACAACCACCACTTCCAGCAGGCTCTCAAAGCTCACACGCTCTTCAAGCTGGACCGCGATTACGTGGTGAAAGACGGCGAGGTCATCATCGTGGATGAATTCACCGGTCGCCTGATGCCCGGCCGCCGCTGGAGTGACGGCCTGCACCAAGCCGTCGAGGCGAAGGAAGGCGTTAAGATCGAAAGTGAAAACCAGACCCTGGCCACGGTCACTTTCCAGAATTATTTCCGCATGTACAAGAAACTGGCGGGCATGACCGGTACGGCAGAAACGGAAGCGGCGGAATTCGAGAAGATTTACAACCTGGAAATCGTCATCGTCCCCACCAATCAGAACCTGATCCGGCACGAATACGCCGACGTTGTTTACCGCACCGAGCGCGAGAAATTCAACGCCGTGATCGAGGAAATCAAAGAGTATCACCTGCGCGGCCAGCCGGTGTTGGTGGGCAGCATCGCCATCGAGAAATCGGAGCGGTTGAGCGGGGCGCTAAGAAAAGCCGGAGTGGTGCCCGCCCGCCTGCAAGAGCTTGCCAAGGCCGCGGGCCTGGAAGGTCCCAAGCTGAAAATGTGGCTGGAGCGCTTGGCGCAAGTCCCCAATCCGGGGCTGGAGTGGCTGATTCGCGCGGGGGTGGGAGTCTCCACGGTAAAAGAAATGCTGAGCCAGGGCCGTTACCAGACACTGGCGGCGGGCGCCAACGGCACGCGCCGGGTTTTCCTGGAGGCCGTGCTGAAGCGCGCGCCCCGGGGATACCCCTACAACGGGTTACCACCCGCGGACGAATCCATTCTCCCCGACCTTATAGCCCTTGCCAATAAGACGGATGCGAAATACCTGCCGGTCCTGGATTGTCTGATTGAGCTTCGCTGCCCGCCGGCGCGCGTGGCCGAGGTTCTGGGTATGAAAGAAGTCCGGCATAACGTGCTGAATGCCAAGCAGCACGAGCGCGAAGCGCTGATTGTGGCGCAAGCTGGACGTGTCGGCGCCGTCACCGTTTCCACCAACATGGCGGGCCGTGGCACCGACATCCTGCTGGGCGGCAATCCGGAAACCATGGCGCGCGAGGAATTCCGCAAGTCACCCGATAAGTATCGCGAACGGGGCATCAACCCCGAGCCTCCCGAGCGGCCGCCGGAAGGTTCCGGGGCGGATATCTTCGGCGCCTACGTGGAAGCCTACGCCGCCTGGAGAAAACTGTGGGCGGAATTCGTGGACCGCTTCAAAGCCGTCACGGATGTCGAGCACGGGAACGTCGTGGCACTGGCGGGGTTGCACATCCTCGGCACCGAGCGGCATGAAGCCCGGCGCATCGACAACCAGTTGCGCGGGCGCGCCGGCCGCCAGGGCGATCCCGGTTCCTCCCGCTTCTACCTTTCGCTCGAAGACGACCTGCTGCGCATTTTCGCGGGCGAGCGCATTTCCAGCATCATGCACAAGCTGGGCATGGAAGAGGGCGTGCCCATTGAATCCCGCCTGATCTCGAAACGCATTGAGGCCGCACAGAAAGCGGTAGAGGCGCAGAACTTCGAATCGCGCAAACATCTGCTTGAATACGACGACGTCATGAACAAGCAGCGCGAGACCGTTTACGGCCTGCGCCGCCAATTGCTGGAAGGGAGCGACCAGAAGGGATTTGTCCTGGACGCTGCCGACCGCGTGGTGGAGTGGCTGGTGGAGAAATTCTGCCCCAAAGACCAGCACTCCGACCAGTGGAACACGAGCGGCCTGCGCACGGAAGTCTGGGGAAGGTTCGGAATCGACCTGAAGAAGCACGACCTTCGGTTCGATCCCAAACGCCTGGACGAGCTCAGCGCCCAGCTCAAAGACCTGGTCCACGCCCACTACGATGAACGCGAGACGGTGTGGGGCGCCGAGCGCATGCGGCTGCACGAACGCATGATCATGTTGCAGGTGGTCGACGCGCAGTGGAAGGATCACCTGCTGGCGATGGATCACTTGAAGGAAGGCATCGGCCTGCGAGGTTACAGCCAGCGCGATCCCCTGGTCGAGTATAAGCGCGAATCCTTCGAGATGTTCGAAGCCATGATGTACCGCGTGGAAGATGAAACCTTGCGCTACCTCTTCCTGATGCGCACGCCCGAGGAAGAGGAGGAAATGATCCGCCAATACCAGCAGCGCAAGCGGCGCGAACAGCGGGAAATGCAAATGATCGGCGCAGGGGCCGTGGAGAAACCGCAGCAGGTCATCCGGCGAGAGAAGATTGGGCGCAATGATCCCTGTCCCTGTGGGAGCGGCAAGAAATACAAGAAGTGCCATGGGGCGGGGGGGGCGGGAACTGCGGGGCCGGCGGGCGCCGGGCCCAAGGGTTCCGGGCCGGCCAAACCTGAGGCGGGCGCCAAAGCGTAAAAGTGTTTTCGTGCCCTGTAAGGGCACAAGTTAGTAGCCGGGGGCAACGCCCCCGGAAAGCGTGACGCATGTTTCTCGACCCCGGAGGGGTAGCATGACCCCAGGCCGGGGCGCGCAACTCTGGTGTGAGACTGCGGGGATTCGACCCTTTCAGGGTCGGGCGCGGTTGGGGGTGCTCTTTCCGGGGGCGTTGCCCCCGGCTACTTAATAGATCCCCTGCGGGGATCAGGGATGGGCAGCGCCACGGGTTTTTCCGCAGCCTGTCCTGACAAGTCGGGACGGGTGCCGCCCCGCCCTTCCGCCTAGCGAGCTACTCCCGCGCGGAGTCGACGACAAAACGCTGGAGAAAAGCCAGGTAACGCTCACCGCCTACTTCCATCAGGTTGTTGTGACCTGCCCCTTCGATGGGGTAGAAGCGCTTGGGCTCAGGCGCCACGGCAAAGAGTTGCTGACCCATCGCAAACGGCACCACCTCATCGCGTGTGCCGTGGGCGACCAGAATCGGCGCGTGCACCTGGCGAATCTTCTGTTGTGAGTCGAAGCGGGATTTCGCCGCATACTCGATGAGGGGAATTAGGAACATTCGCCGCGCCATCGCCCGCGCGCTGGTGAATGAACTCTGGATGATTAGGCCTCCACACGGCCGGCGAGACGCCAGGTTCACCGCCACCGCGCCGCCCAGTGAATGTCCATAGATGATGATGTCCTCGGCGCGGAAATGCCGCTGTTTTATCAAATAGTCGTAGGCCGCGTCTGCATCCATGTAAACGCCCGCTTCATCGGGTTTGCCCTCGCTTTTCCCGTACCCCCGATAATCGACGGCAAGGATGTTGACCCCGATCTTGGCGAGCGCCCTCAGATGCTCAAGGTCGTATCCAATGTTTTCCGCATTCCCGTGAAACCAGAGGAGGACTTGTTTGGATGCGGGGTTCGAACGGTAGAAGGCGTTGATTTTGATGCCATCCGCGGTCAGCAGCCAAACGTCTTCGACTTCCCGTTCGAGTATCTGCGGTGGGGGAAAGCCGTCAGGATAGCGCGGGGGAAAGTAGATGAGTTGATTCTCAATAACCCTGAGGGTGACGACAACAAGCAGAATTCCGGCCGCGACTCCCACCAGAACCATGGTCAAGAGTTTCTTCACCTTTGGGACGATCCCCATGTCGTTGCAAGGTGCTGGGCGCTGGGGGCTAGGGGCTGGGAAAAACCAACCCCCAGACCCCTAGCCCTAGAACCCAGTTCCTAGCCCCCAGCCCCCGGGGTCATTGGCCGTCACCGCCGCTTTCGTCCGGGGAGATGACCACAAAGAAGCCATTGCCCTGACGGATGATCCGCAGCAGCGTCTGGCCTTTCGCTTGAGCGGCCAACCGGCTGAAGTCTGTAACGTTGCGCACGGGTTGGCGGTTGATGCCTTCGATCACATCGCCCTCCTGCACGGATTGAGCGGCCGGGCTGTTCGGATCAACTTGGGCAATCACCACGCCCGTCACATTCGGGGGTAGACCCAACTGATCGCGGATCGAGGGAGTGAGGTTCTGCACGGCGATGCCGCGCAGAGTCCCCTGCTGAACGCTTCCCCCACCAGCACGAGCGCTAAGGTCGGAAGGACGCTCGCCGAGCGTCACCTTGAGGGTCAGAGGTTGGCCATCACGCAGGATGTCCAACGTGGCTACGGCGCCGGGGCTCAGGTTCGTCACCAGGGCCGTGAGTTGGCCGGCATCCTCAATGACCTGGCCGTTGAGTTTGCGAATGACGTCACCGGTCTTGATCCCCGCTTTGTCGGCAGGTCCACCCGCGATCACGTCCTCGACGAGGGCACCCGCACTATCCGCCACCTTGAACTGCTTTGCCAAATCATCATTCAAGTCTCGGCGCGAAACGCCGAGGTATCCGCGGCTCACTTTTCCGATCTTGATCAAATCCTCCATCACGTGCTTCGCCATGTTCGAGGGAATCGCAAATCCGATTCCCACGAACCCACCTTCCCCGCCGGGTCCGGAATTCCCGCTCAAGATGGCGGTGTTAATGCCCACCACTTGGCCATGCACATTCACCAGAGCTCCGCCGGAGTTCCCCGGGTTGATCGCGGCATCGGTCTGGATGAAATTCTGAAACTCTTCAATCTCCCCTCCGGAACGGCCCAAGGCGCTCACGCTGCCGCGCGTCACGGTGAAGTCCTGCCCAAAAGGGTTCCCAAATGCCATGACCGTGTCTCCAACCTTGAGTTGGTCGGAATTGCCGAAGGAGGCGGTGGGCAGGCCACTCCCGTCGATCTTGACGACGGCGACATCGGTCGAGGGATCTGCTCCCACGACCTTGCCTTTAAACGTCCGTTTGTCGGAGAGCGTCACCGAGATTTCCGTCGCCTTGGCGATCACGTGATTGTTGGTCACAATGTATCCCTCGGGCGACACAATCACGCCGCTCCCCAGCGCTTTTTCGCGCTGTTCGCGGGGAACCTGTGGAAACATGTTCCCGAAGAACTGTCGGAAAAAGGGATCGCTCATAAAAGGCGATTGCGGAACTCTAGTAACATGGGTGGACTGAATCGCCACAATGGCAGGCGTAACCGCTTTGGCGATCCGTTCATACGCCTGGTTCTGCCGCTCCAAGACGTCGATATCAGGCCCCTCCAGCGCCTTTCCTTGGGCCAAAGCAAAATCCGGAAACAGGTGATGCCCCTGGTAAAGCATTAACGACAACCCCAGGGTCAAGATCCCGATCAAGGTCAGACTCAAACCTCCTAAGTTTTCCCGCAAAAATCGTTTGTCAACTCGCATGAAATCTTCCTCCTTCAGACGACCGGTTGAATTTCTTTGCCGGTTAGTCTCGCTGGGTGTCACACCGGTCGTTGCATTGGCGCGAGATAAATTCCCCTCGACGCGTCAAGAGAACCCACCACCACCGTGTCAGCTCGCCCGATGATTATTCCAGGGCATCTCAAAACAAAGCCCCTGAGTTCTTAGACGGAATTCACTTCTTTATGTCATCAAGGCAGGTGGTCGGTCAATTCCCTCACGTAATATTTCTCCCTAGCAGCTTTTCCACATCCCACCGTAGCCCTTCTATCAAGCCACTACTGTTTTTGATGCTTAAGTAGGGAATAAGGGTTTACTTGTCGTTGGGACCCGGAACCATTCTTCGCCCCCAAAATGATCGCCACACGAGTGTCCCACGCCTCATGATACGGCCGCCACGAGGTGAGCGCACTGTAGGACTCCGCCACTGCCGTGATGCGCGCCCCCAGAGGAATAGCTTCGCCACGCAGGCCGTCTGGATACCCCGTTCCATCCCACGCTTCGTGATGATGAAGCACAATTTCCAAGAGATGGGGATCGACGTAGCCCATGCGGCGGCAGGCAGCAACACTCTCGGGCACGTATTTTTCCACCAACTTCGTCTCTTGGTCCGTCAAGCTACCCCCACGATTCAGAACGTGGTGCGGCACCGCTTCCTTCCCAAGATCCTGGAGATAGCCTGCCAACAGAATGGTCTTCTTCATCTCTTCGTTCAACTTCAGCCGATCGGCCAGGGCGTAAGAGAGAAGCGCCACAATGCGGCAATGGCCGATCGCGCCGTCCAAAGCTTCCACCGCCAATACCACTTCCTCCGGTATTTCAATGAGCGACTCCGCCTCCGCGTAAGCTGCCGCTATCGCAGGAGGTATCACGGCCGGGTCCCTCCAGCGGTCCTTGAGCCCCGTCACATCATAGACAGTGATCTTCTGCAATTTTCCTTTGAGCTGAATCTTTTCAAACTCATCGCGTCTGAAATTGGCATCCGCATAGGCCAGCTTGATCTGCGTGGATTGGGGGTCCAAAGCGAGGGCCCGCTCAAAATAGCGAATGGCCGTCGTGGCATCGTGGAGTTCAAAGTGCGCTTTGCCCAATTCATACAGAAGTTCCGCACTTTCACTTTCCCGCGAGAGTCTTTCTTCCAGGGCCGTCATGCGATCAAGCAACTCGTGGTCGGATTGCCGGCCGTACCCCAAGTTGCGGAGCTTGTTGGCGATCACGAAGGGCTCAACGGCGCGGAATGTCGGTTCGTCGATGTAAACCTTGGTCGGTTCACAAATCTCCTCGAGCCGCTTCGCCACGTTAACGCGGTCGCCCACAGCACTGTAAGCTTGCCGCCGTACACCGAGCATGCCAACCACCGTACTTCCGGTCGCGATTCCAACCCGCATTCGCCACGGCAGGTTCAGTTTCTTGACATTGTTCTGCATCCTGAGCCCGGCCAAAACGGCCAGGAGGGCATGACGCTTGTAGTCCACCGGTGCACCGAACTCCACCATGATGCCGTCACCCATGTATTTGTCAATGTGCCCGCGGAAGAGATCCACGATGGGCTCGATTTGTCCAAGAAAGCGGTTGAGTTCCTCCAGCACCACGTCCGCGCGGTTCCTGTCTGAATATGCCGTGAAGTTGGTGAGATCCGTGAACATGATGCTGATTTCGCGCTTTTCGAACCGCAGCTTTCCCTCGGTGGCCAACTTCGCGACCACCGGATCCATCGTGGCGTACAGGGCTTTCTCCACTTTCTCTTTCATCTCTTCGGTCACGCGGCTTCGTTTCAGCTCATCGTAAAGCTGCCGCGTCTCTTCGAACCCTTTGGCCAGTCTTTCTTGCAGCGATCCGACGGAAGCGCTCGCCAGAATTAGAAAGCCGCCCCAGGTTGCCAACACCAATAGGGCGTTGATCCGCGTTCCCTGTACGGCAAACTCAGCCGGCCGGTAATAAGCAAACAGCACGCCCGACAAGAAGCAAAGCACGGCGCCCATCACGGCTTTGCGTTTGCCCAGAACGTAGGCGGCCGACAAGACAGGGAGATAGAAAAAGTTGAGGAATGCAATCTTGTAAGGGAAAAGATAAAAGACAGCCCCGACGATGGCTACCACCAGCAGGATGAATAGCCCTTCCAAATGCCGGACGATGAAATTGCGAAATTGGAGCGGCCAAGCTCCTCCTAAGCCAAACGGTACGGCGATCTCATCAACCGATGGCGGTAGAAGGTCTGGGTTTGCCATGGTTTGCCTTATCCAACATTACTTGAATTTGGACACCAAACGTCTCGGCGCGTACTATAACTTTGGAATCTCGAAAGGGCAAGGTAAGTTTGTCCAAAGCCAGTACGCTATGCTTATTACTGTTAGAGTAATTGACCTTCATGGCGGCAGTTCCGCCGACCTTCGCCTGTTGCCACACCAAGTGATCTTTTAGTAGTATCCAGCTCCTTGAATGCCGGAGCGTTGTTTAAATCCTAGCAACAGGCAAGTATGCCGCCGTCCAACGACCTCGTGGCTGTTAAACTACTTGGCGGGGATCCTGCGCCTTTGCAGTTGCACTGGTAAGGACATAAAATGCGCTCTATATTGGCGCCCTGGCGTGTCGCGGGAAATTGATTTGGGGAAGGCCCTTGTCCTCCTGAGAGGGATCTTCCGCCGGATGGCCCGGCAGACCGAAAACCCATGAAGCGTTTCCTCAGGCGTCTGTCCCTATTAGTCTTTATCGTCTTGCTGCTCACCATGGTGGGCGGCGGGTTATGGCTCCGCTGGCGCACGCGTGCAAGCCTTCCCGTCCTTGATGGCGCGATTCCCGTGCCGGGGCTCTTGGTGCGGGTGGAAGTTCTGCGAGACGCGCACGGTGTTCCCCATATCCGCGCCCAATCTGTTGCGGACGCTCTTTTCGCGCAAGGTTACGTCACGGCTCAAGACCGCCTATGGCAAATGGATTTGAGCCGACGGAAGGCGGAGGGGGGGCTTTCCGAGATCTTTGGTGATCGCACTTTGCGCTTGGACATTGAAAGCCGCACGCTGGGCTTTCCACAGGTGGCGGGAAGAGCACTCGCCGACCTCTCCCCGGATGAGCGCCGTGTCCTTGATTCGTACACTCGCGGCGTCAATGCCTTCATCGAAAGCCATCGCGACCGTCTGCCTTTAGAATTCCTCGTGATGCAATACCAACCCCAACCATGGCGCGAAATCGACTCGGTGGCCGTTGCTTTGAACCTTTCGACCACGCTAAGCCAAAGCTGGGAGAGCGATTTGATGCGCGAGCATATCGCCGCCAAGTTGGGGAAAGAGCTCTTCTCCGACGCGTTCCCTGACCACTCTGCACTCGACGTACCGGTTGCGGAAGTTCCACCCTCCGCGCCCGACGCTGCCAGAACAAGGAGCGGCGATCTGCTCTTCAATGTATTCGACTCTGGCGATTGCCGATTGTCGATTGTCGATTGCCGATTGATTCAATCGAAAATCGGCAATCGACAATCGTCAATGGCTGGAGTCGGGAGCAATAACTGGGTTGTGAATGGATCACGCACGAAATCTGGCAAGCCACTCCTGGCGAACGATCCCCATCTTGCCCACAGCGTCCCCAGTGTCTGGTACATGATTCATCTCAAAGCGCCGGGACTCGATGTGGCCGGCGTCAGCCTTCCCGGGCTGCCTCTCGTCATGATTGGTCACAATGAACATATCGCTTGGGGCATGACCAACACGGGGCCCGACGTTCAAGATCTCTACATCGAGAGCTTCAATTTCCGCGATCCCAAGAAATATCTGCACAACGGCCAGTGGGTGGATGCGGACGTACGCGAGGAGAGCATCAAAGTCCGTAACCAGCGCGCTTACCATTTCACCGTCGTGGTCACTCGGCACGGACCGGTCATTTCGCACGACGGCGACCGGGACCTTGCCTTGCAATGGACCATGCTCATCCCGCACGCGATCCGTCTTCCCTTCCTGCGCATAGATCAAGCGAGCAACTGGCAGGAGTTCACCGCAGCCCTCCGCGACTTCAATGTGCCGATGCAGAATTGCGTTTATGCCGATACCGAAGGCAACATCGGTTACTACGCCGCGGGACTTGTTCCCATCCGCAAACGTGGCAATGGCGCCGTCCCCGTGCCAGGCAGCACGGACGACTACGATTGGACAAGCTTCATCCCGTTTGATGACCTTCCCCACTCTTTTAATCCCCCGAGCGGGATGATCGCAACCGCCAACGGGCGCGTTGTCCCTGACACTTATCCGTATTTCATTACCGCAAGATGGGAACCTCCGTTCCGCACCGCAAGAATATTTCAACTCCTCCGCGAGAGGGGTCCCTTCACTTCATCGGACATGCTGCGGATTCAGACCGATATCTTGAGCCTCGAAGATGCGTGGCTGGCCAAACAACTCCTCGCGGCAGCCGGGAAGCAACCGCCTTCCAGCCCCGACGCCCAGTTTGCGCTCGGTGTCTTGAAAGGCTGGGACGGCGAAGCACGTGCGGATTCCGCTGCGACGCTCGTCTTGGAGGTTACCCGCCGCGCCTTGCTTGCCCGCATCCTGAAATCGAAGCTGGGTGACGATCTTTCCGGATATCGTTGGCCGATGAGCACGATATTCCTTCAGAATGTCTTGGAGAAAAACCTCACGCGTTGGCTCCCCCCGGGCGATACGAACTTCAATATGACCCTGATGAAAAGCCTGGATGAAGGGATCCGCCAGATACCCTCCCTGGTTCACAGCCACAATCACGCGGCCTGGAGATGGGGTGATACCATTCCCCTAACCTTTCTCCATCCTTTGAGTGGCGGATTGCCGTTCTTGGGGCGATGGCTGGACGTAGGGCCTTTCCCGCAGGCGGGAACCGGCACTACGGTGAAGGCAACGACTCCTCGCGCGGGACCTTCCATGCGCATGGTGGTGGATTTCTCCGACTTAGACCAGTCCATGCAAAACATCACGTTGGGAGAATCTGGCCAGGTTTTTAGCCCCTATTACTGCGACCAGTTTTCGGCCTGGTACGACGGGAGAAGCTTCCCGATGCTGTTCAGCGATGCGGCCGTAGAAAAGGGCGCCGTTCACAAGCTCGTGTTGGAACCTGGTCGATGAAGGCGTTAGACCGGGTTTCTCACCACGGGGCTGGAAGGGCGGGGCTTTAGCCCCGCCGTCACAAGGCCTTCCCGATTATTCCCGTACTCCGCGCCCCGCGGTCGCCGCGGCGACCGCGGGGCGCGGGACGAACAGAGGGCGGAAGCCGTGATTTCGGCGGGGCTAAACAGGCTGCGGAAAAACGCTGGTTTTTTGCTTTCCGGTTCTCTGGCGAGCTGATCGCTGGCCGTTTTGGGCTGATCCGCAGGGATCTGCGAGGTTCGTTTGGGTC
>JBEKAD010000345.1:0-6139 GCA_050018435.1 Terriglobia bacterium | reverse complement strand
CTCGAAGCTATGCAGTTCGGCCTGAAGAGTCGCCAAATCCAACTCACGTTCGGCTAATCTCGCTTCCAGACTTGCCAGTTCGGCCTTTTTCTTCTCTAACTCTCTGGCTTCTGGCGACGTAATTTGCGTGATTCGGGTTGTCATTGGGTCAATCCCCCGTCAGCGTTGACAAGGATGTGTGAGCATTCTACCACGGGAAGTTCACGCATTCTGATTTCTGCGCCAGGGCTGCGTTAGAGTCCATGGGGTTGAAAAAGACCCCTCACCCCCCCTCGTCCCTCGGGCACCCTCTCCCCCTGGGAGAGGGCTGTGATTTTGATTTCTATCTGATTCCTGCACTGGTGCGCCGATAGCCTTCGAGCGAACGCAAGCCAAGGGTTCGTTCAAAGTAATGACGGACCGGGTGGCCGAGCGGTTGGATGCGGACATCATCCTGCCCGCATCCTCGGTGAAGCCGGAATACAAGGGCAATCCGACGCTTCTCAAGGGGCTCAGCGGCGAGGTAGGTGGTAGGTCGTAGGTGGTAGGTGGCTGGAATTGCGGGCAAGTCCTCGGAGGTAGGTGGTAGGTCGTAGGTGGTAGGTGGCTGGAATGGCGGGCAAGTTACCCGTTATCGGCGTCGATGACGACCAAAGCGGCAGAGCGAGATTCTTCGCTGCGCTCAGAATTACAGCGAAGGGCTCAGGATGACAGCATTGGAGCGTTTTTCCGCGACCTGTGAGAGCCCGCCTCTGCGAAAACCACCCCTCTACGGTTTATTACTGTTGCTTATCAAGAGGAAAATCCACACGCGGAGAGGGCAATGCCGGCCGGAGCAAAGGCGGGGGTGGAATACGAACAGTTGAAAAGTCGAAAGTTGAAAGATTGTAATACCCGCCCGGACCAGGGAGGGAGTGAAAGACCTCAGAATTCATAATTCCGAATTCAGGATTGAATTGTAAATCCGGGCCACGGCAAAGGCGGGAGTGAAAAACTTCAGAATTCATAATTCCGAATTCAGGATTGAATTGTAAATCCCGGCCACGGCAAAGGCCCGCGTGAAAGCAGTTACTGACCACTGATACGGAGGTGCAATCAAAGAGACACTTAATAGTACTTTCTTGAGTCTCAGCGACTGAGCTGGGTTCTACTTTCTGTACCAATATGAACGCACCTTCGTGTGAAAACTGAGGACTGAAGACATTGCCATATCCGCCCGGAGTTAAGGCCAGGGGGAGGCAGTGCTGGCCCGCGCGGGCGGGTCATTTCTTCTGGAGCTGTTTCTCCAGTTTTTGGGAGCGGGCGTTCAACTCGTTCACTTGGCGCAGGTCATCCTCGGCTGAGTTCACGGCATTTTGGATACGGCTCAGGACGGCGCCACTACACGCGCCGGAGCTCGGGTGTTGGCTCGTATCCAACATGCTGCTCATGGCGCGGAATTCACCGGTGATGTCACGGTAGCGGCGAAGGATGGAAGTTAAATAAATGTCGCGGCGGCGATCCAGATCCTGGAGGCTGGCAATGATGTGGTCCACATCGGTGGTGCGGGTGGTGACGGCGGCGGTATCCGTCTTCAGCTTGGCGTTATCCGCTTCCAAAGCCGCGACGCGTTGGCGGGCGATATCCGCCTGCGCGAGCGCGGCGTCAAGCTTCTTTTGCAAGTCTTCCAGTTGAGCCTGCGCATCCGCCTGCTGCTTTTGCAAGCGCTCCGTGGCGCTCGCCACGGCTTGGGTGTTTTGATCATTGGAGGTTGAAAGTTGCGTCTGGAGGTCGGTGATGGTGGCACGGGTTTCCGCCAGCTCGCGATCCAGCCGCTCGATGACCGCCTCTCGCCTGGCGATGCCGGCACGATCGTCCACCGCCGGCGCCTCCTCGGCCACCGCCGGGGGAGCCTTGTGCAGGTCCTTCTGGTCACATGCTGCCCGAAGCAAACGCAGGGACTGCGCATCCGCCTCCTGGTGGCGCTGGTACTCGGCAATGCGCTGCGACTGGCGTAAAATTATCACCAGGGAGGCCACCAGAACAGCCCCCAAAATCAGTTCAAAGGTAATTCGCAGACCCAAGGGCCGCATTAACCCTCCTTTGGGCGCAGGTGCGTGCGCCAGGAAAGCCGCGCGTCTTCACCATCGCACGGGGTACTCAGATGGATTTGCGCGTTGCTGTGAAACTTCGGGGGCACTCTTAGGGTCAGCCGCCAAGCGCTGGAGATGCGAGTGAAGGCTGCGGCGATCGCATCCGGGATTTCCCCGACCGAGCGGCACGCTTGCCCTTTGCCGCCCGTGGCCTCCGCCAGGGTTAGCAGGCCATTTCGATAGGATTCGTCGAGGGTATCCCCGCGGTAACTGATGTGGACCACAAACAGGGGGGCCTCCAGCGAACTGACCTCTCCCACCAGCTTGGAAATCTTATCTTGAATCAGGGCATCGGGAAAGACCCGGCTGAGATCGTGGGGATCGCTCCCGTTGATAACCGGATTCGTGTAATCTTCGCGGTAATTATAGATGTTGCTGTCAGTAATATACAGAACAGAAACCCGCACGGGTGATTTGCGCATGATGCTGTCTGCCAGCGCCAGCGCCGGGCTGACCGTTTCAAACAATCCGGGCTTCCCCGTGCTGGCAAGATCCCTGATGGCGTTTAGGAGGGGTTGGCGGTTAGGGCTGGGGTCGGCGAGCACATGCAGTCCGTCCTGGTCACGCAGCAGGCCCACCCAAGCGTTGGCGGGTAATTTGGAGATTTCTGCCGTTACCGCTTCCTTCGCGGCTTCCACCAGCGCGGCTTCGCTAGTGAAATCCAGGACGAGCAGAACGATCTGGTCGCTGCCCGGACCCAACTGGGAGGTCACCGGCGCGGGCTTGCCGTTGAAGGTGGCTTCGAACTTCGGAGCGGGACCGCAATGGCCCTCCTCCACCCAGGCGGGAATGGAAACACTGGCCGTTTGCGCTTGGACGGTTCCCAGCGTCGAAGAGGCAGCGAGAAGTGCGAGAACCAGGGGGTAGGGTCGGAACATTAGAAGCTGAACTTCAGCCCAAGTTGGATGACGCGCCCACCATGGGAGCCAATGATTCTACCGGCATCGAGATTGGGCGCACTGGCCGGACCGATGGTCATATCGGGATAGTTCCAGTTGGCATGATTGAGAACATTCAGGGCCGTGGCGTTGAACTCAAATGCCCGCTCACCGCCGAGGGGGAGGCGCTTGCCCAGGCTGACGTCCATGGAATTATAGCCGGGCCCCAGCAGGCCCGATTCGGTGCGGGGGCCGTTCCCCATCGTAAAGTCCGCAGGCTGTTCGAAAGCCGCAGGGCTGTACCACTGCGACGGTCCGGGATTGGAAACGTGCGGGCTCACCCCCGGCGCCAAGTTCACGTTGAGCGCGGAAAGGATGTCGCCGGTATTGTTGAATTCCGGATGAGGCGCCAGCGGTGTTCCGTCATTCCAGTAGGCGTTGCCACTGAGTGACCAACCCCGGACGAGGGCGCCCCCGATACCGGAGAAATTCAACAACGGCTGGTTGGGACCGAACGGAAACTCATACATATAACTGAGCGTCACATACTGAGGGGTGTTGTAGGTCGTCACCGACCAGTCATTGCCCAGGTTGAAGAGATCCTGGTTCCCGTAAGGGCCGGAGTAATCATCGAGCTGTTTGGAAAACTCATAATAGGCCGTGAACGTCAACCCGAACGAGGCGCGCTTCTCGATGCGCATATAGCCGGCGTCCCGCTGGTAGCGGCCCGCCTGGTACTGCCAGTAAAGTTCGAAGCCGGTGTATTGGGGATACGGCTGGAGCGTCGAGCGGAAGGAATAGTCGTAAAGATTGTTCCCATAAATCATGTCGGCAGGGCTGATGGCGTTAGGGTTGACGACGCCGTCGCCCACCAGGAGGTCGCGGCCCACACTGTGGTTCGCCCCGATTGATACGGTAATGGAGAAAGGAACTTCGCGCTCGATGGAAAGGGCCGCGGATTGATAGATGGGTTCCGCCTTGCTCAGGTTCATATAATCCGCCGTGGTGTTATCGGCCGCCGAGGGACTCAGGTTCGGCAGGGTCGTGCCGAACGGGGGGATGCCCGCCGTCAAGTCAATCGCCGGGCTGAGTTGCGTGTTGGGGGAAACAAAGGTCTGAATCGCATTGAACCCTTGCGTGGCCCACTGCCCGTTGTAAATCGGAATCTGGGCATGCGAGCGGCTGTAGGAGGCCCGCACCACCGTTTTGCTGTTGCCGCGCGGGTTCCAGGTAACGCTGAGCGAGGGGTCAATATCGTAATTCACCGGCCGCATGCCGCGCGATATTCCGTTGCTACCGGCAAAGGCGAGGGCCCCGGGAAGGCCGTTGGAAGGGTCAATCAGGTTGGGGTCCACGGTGCTTTGGCGATTGTATTTCTCCGTCCGCGGTGTCCGGCGGCTGAAGGTGAAACTGGCGTTGAGGGTCAGATTCTTTCGCGCGGCATACCGGTCGCGCGCCGTGAACCCTTGGTAAGAGTTGCGAAAATAGGACGGCGCTGTGGTAATGGTGCGTTGCGCAGAAGCCGGCAGGCCGAGCAGAAAGCCGGCGAAAGGATCGCCGGTATCGATAATGCCCGGCAGGCTGCTAATATCGGCGGTGAACTGGAAATAACCGGAAGGGTAAGTGGGGTTAAACGAATTCACTTGAGAGAAAGCGGCCTCGCCGGTCAGATGAAGGGAATGCTTGCCTTTCCGCGTCGACCACGCGTCGCTAAGGTCCAGGGTGGTGCGCGCGTTCCGCGAATTCGGGTAAGCCGTGCCCATCGATAAATAGTTGCCGAGCGAATAGGTGGGAAAAGCGGTCGCCGTTCCGCTGCCCGATTGCACAACATCGGAGTTCACCGCCAGGCTGGCCGAGTTCACGGTGTTGGTGCTGGCGGTAAACACGTAATCGAGTTCCGAGCGCAGGGTGGAAAAGTGCTGCTCCGGCGAGGTGGGGCTCGCTTCGTTGGGAAAGTATTTTGAGGGGCTCAGATACCCGCTCGAAACCGTGGTGTTGGAGGTCAGGCGATGCCGTTCACGGAAAGGGTGATCCACCTTGGCGATGATGCCATCGGCGTCGTCGATCTGCGGCGAGTTAACAAAGTAGTTATTCTGAAAGAATGGCCCGATGTCCGTATTGGGCGCAGAATACAACGTCAGCGCTTGTTGCGCCACCGACGACAGACGGTACGTGGGGATGACGTTCCCGGGAAACTGCGCCCGCAGATACTGAAGATTACTGGTTGAAACGGCTTGCGTCGGATCGTAAGCAGGATTGGGAGCGGTCTGTGCCGGATCGTAAATGGGCAGGATTTGCCCCGCGGAATCCACCGTTTGCGAAAAGTCACCCCGCCGTTGCTGGGTGGTGGGGACCGTCAGCAGCGTGGCACGAAAAATCCGCTCGCGCACACCTTCATACGACAGCATGAAGAAAGTGTTGTTGGGATTGGTGATGAGATGGGGGAAAAGCACGGGGCCGGAAATGTTAAATCCGAATTGGTTGCGGCGAAGCGGAGATACGCTCTCCCCGTTCTGTTTCACTTCGTGCGGAATCGCATCCAGAACGTCATTGCGGAAGTTTTCGTAGATCCGCCCGTGCCAGCGCATTTTGGATCCGTGACGCTCCTGCGCGCGCGGCGGGCTCTCCGGGCGCATCCCCAAATCCCGCGTGAGAACCTTGAATTCGTCGGCTGCCTGGGAAAGAGGGCTGGTCTGCTTGGAAGAGGTTGTGCCGCCCTCCAAGGCGCACACCTCCCCACCGACCGCGAACAGGACGAGTGTGGCCCCCAAGGCGACGCTAACCGAAGTCTTCATCAGGCAATCCCACAGAATTTTACTATATACTTCACCCGGAACTGCCGCAACCCCCCGGCACTGGTGTCATTTGGAACGGAATCCCCTTCAAAACACTGGTCATTCCCGCGAAAGCGGGAATCCACCCCGTCGGCGGCGCATTTCCAATGGCTTGCGGAATAGATTCCCGCCTTCGCGGGAATGACGGTACATGGGAGCGCTAGTTTCTCGCAAATGACACCAGTACTCCTCCGTCCCAAGAATCGTGATTGGTACGAGCGGAAAACCGCAGAAAAGACGTTCACCCTCACGGGATGTGTGGTATAGAGATTTTGTGAAGAATCCTAGCCTCACACCCGGAGGGTGAACGATGGAA
>JBEKAD010000344.1:0-6182 GCA_050018435.1 Terriglobia bacterium | reverse complement strand
CGCGTGGGAAGGCAATCCGTTCCGCCCCTTTTGCAGTGAGCGATGCAAGCTGATCGATCTGGATAACTGGTTGGAGGAACGCTACCGGGTCCCGTCGCGGGTTGATGCCGGGGAGCAAGACGCGGCGGAGGACAGCACCACGGACACCAAGGGGGAGCGTGACTGAACGGCGGGCGGGACCGGCCATTTGGATTGCCACCGCGGGCGGGGCGGGCTACTTTCCCATTGCCCCTGGAACCGCAGGATCCCTGGTGGGAGTGGCGGTGGTGGTGGGCCTGGGGCAATTGCCCCTGCACCGCGCCGCTGCGATGGCCGTGCTGGCGGCGGCTTCGCTGGCGCTTTGCGCCCTGGGCGTTTGGGCGGCGGGCGAAGCGGAAGAGTTTTTTGGGCGCACGGACCCCGGCCAAGTGGTGGTGGATGAAGTCGTCGGCCAGATGCTGACGTTCCTGCTGCTTCCCCACGCCACGTGGAAATGGCTGGCGGGTGGTTTCCTGTTGTTCCGGGCGTTCGATATCGTAAAACCTTTTCCGGCTCGACAAGCAGAGCGAATTCCGCGCGGCTGGGGTATCATGTTAGATGATGTCGTCGCGGGCGTGTACGGCTTGGCCGTGCTGGCCGTGATAGGATTGGTCAACCGATGAGCTTGTGGAAAAAGACTGAAAAGCCAGAATCCTCTGCGGAAAAACCCGAGGGCAAGGAAACCGGAAAGCCGGGACTCCCTCTAGACAAGGCTGCGGTAACAGGAAAGAACCGGCCGCAAATCACCGGCGTCAGTCCGCGTGCCGCGATTCCGGGAGGAGAGATGTTGATCCGGGGCAGCGGTCTGGCGGAGGGCGACCGCCGCGCGCAAGTGCGATTTGGCGATCAGCCCGGCAGCTTGCTCTTGAGTTCATCGAACCGCTTGATTGTTCGCGTCCCTGAGGACGTCGTCAGCCGGAACCTGACGGTGAAGACCGGGGCCGGATTGAGCGCGCCCGCCTCCGTCGCGGTGGGCAGGACCATCGCTGAAAACCTGCATCCTGTGGCCAATCCCGCTTTGGATCCCCAGGGCAACATTTTCACCACCTTTAGCGGCACGCGCGGACAGAAAGTTACGACTTCGGTGTTCAAGATCGATTTGAATCGGGTCATGCACCCGTTCTTGAACGAGGTCATGAACGCGACGGGAGTTGCCTTCGACCGCGCAGGGAACCTCTACGTATCGAGCCGCATGGAAGGGTCGATTTACAGGGTGACGCCCAGCGGCCAGCGCTCCGCCTACGCGCAGGGGATGGGCGTGGCGACGGGAATTGCCTTCGACTGCGATGAAAACCTCTATGTGGGTGACCGTACGGGCACGATCTTTAAGATCAGCCCGGACCGTCAGATCTTTGTTTTCGCCACCATCGAGCCCAGTGTGGCGGCTTATCATTTGGCCTTCAGCCCTGCGGGCGACCTTTATGTGACGGGGCCCACGACTTCCAGTTTCGATCACGTTCTGCGCATCTCTCCGGCGGGTGAAGTCGCGTCTTTTTATCGAGGCCTGGGACGGCCGCAGGGATTGGCCTTCGACATCGAGGGCAATCTTTATGTAACGGCTTCGCTGGCGGGCATGCGGGGTGTGGTGCGCTTGACGCCGGACGCCAAAGCGGAATTGGCCGTCTCCGGATATGACCTGGTGGGCTTGGCCTTCGGCCACCACGGATCGATGATTCTCGCCACCAATAGTTCGCTGGTCGATCTCCCCCTGGGCATTGAGGGGATGCCGCTGGTAGAATAGCCATCAGCTTTCAGCTATCAGCTATCAGCTTGTCGGACCATGGATGGTCCGGTGCCCAACCGCCCGAAGCAGTGGCCCCACAAGCTGATAGCTGAGAGCTGATTGCTGAAAGCCCAAAAATGGATGCCGAGATCATTGCCGTCGGTTCAGAACTCCTGACCCCCCAACACACCGATACCAACTCCCTTTACCTCACGGAAAGACTCAACAGTTTGGGAATCCTGGTGCGATTCAAGACCATTGTGGGGGACTCGAAGGGGGACCTTGAGGTGGCGCTGCGTGCGGCGCTCGAGCGGTCACCCCTCATCGTGCTGACCGGCGGCCTGGGGCCGACGGAAGACGACTTGACGCGCGACGTTGTGGCGGAAATTCTGGGACGCCCTCTGCACGAAGTCGCGGAGCTGCGCCGGCGCATCCAGGACCGCTATGCGCGCTTGGGCCGTGCCATGCCGGAAAACAATCTGCGGCAAGCCCAGGTGCCGGAGGGCGGCGAGTGGCTGGAAAACCGCAACGGCACGGCGCCGGGAATCTGGATCGAACACCAAAGCAACATCGTGGTGTTGTTGCCGGGCCCACCGCGCGAACTGGAACCCCTGTTTGATGCCAACTGTGTTCCGCGCCTGGAACGCGTGGCCTCCGGGGCGCGAATCAAAACACGTGTTTACAAAGTGGTGGGATTGCCGGAATCGGAAGTCGACCAACTCATTGCCCCGCTCTATCGCTCTTACGCAAACCCCGCCACCACGATCCTCGCCTCGCTCGGCACCATTGAAGTCCACTTGCGCGCTCGGGCCGCGACGGACCAGGAAGCGGAAGCGCGGCTGGCCGAACTCGGCGACAAAATCGAGTTGGCCCTCGGCGACCACGTCTATTCCACCAAAGGCGAGAGCTTGGAAGAAGTCGTTGGCATGTATCTGGTGATGCGGCAGAAAACCCTGGCCGTGGCGGAAAGCTGTACGGGCGGGTTGCTGGCCGAACGCCTGACGCGCATTTCCGGAAGCTCCAGCTATTTCCTGGGCGGCGCCGTCTGCTACACCAACGAGCTGAAAACTCGCTGGGCGGGAGTTCCAGCGGACCTGATTCAAGCACATGGCGCAGTTTCCCAACCCGTCGCCCAGGCGTTGGCCGAAGGCGTGCGTGCCCGCGCGGGCGCGTCCATAGGAGTGGGGATTACCGGAATTGCCGGCCCGACGGGAGGCAGCAACGATAAGCCGGTGGGATTGGTTTTCGTCGCCCTCGCCGACGAGCGCGGAACGCAAGTCCGAGAGTTTCATTTTCCCGGCTCACGCGACCGCGTGCGCCATTGGGCCACGCAGATGGCCCTGGAAATGGTGCGGCGGAGAATTAGGGATTAGGGATTAGGGATTAGGGATTAGGGGTTAGGGGTTAGGGATTGGGGATTCGGGGATGGGGATTCGGAGAATTGGAATGTCGAATTTGAGATTTGAGATTGGTCTGGGAAGGAAGTGCCGAAACCCGATTCCCGAATCCCTAACCCCTAACCCCGAATCCCTAATCCCGATCTTTTAACCATGCGTGCCTTCATTGCCATTGATCTGCCTGCATCCGTTCATGCCGCGCTCGCCGAAGCGCAGCGAAGTTTCCGCAGCGCTTGCCGCGACGCGCGCTGGACGCGGCCGGAGGGCATTCATCTGACCCTGAAATTTCTCGGCGAAATCTCCGACGCGCAAACCAAGCAGGTGGTGGAAGCGCTCGCGCAAATCGGCCCGTTCGAACCGTTCTCCGTAGAAGTGAAAGGATTCGGATTTTTTCCCCAAGCGCACCGGCCGCGCGTGTTCTGGGCCGGCGTCGCGGCGCCGCCAGCGCTCGAGGAACTCGTCGCGCGGGTTGAAGGGTACATGGAAAAAATCGGGTTTGCGCGCGAGGACCGCGCCTTCGCGCCCCACCTGACTCTGGCGCGCTTTCAAGACCCGCGCCCACAACCCGCGCTGGAGGCGGCGGTCGCCGGACGGGCCATCCCCTCGCTGGGGAAGTTTGAAGCCTCGGAATTTTTCCTGTTCGAAAGTAAACTGTCACCGCAAGGGGCGCAGTACCGGAAAGTGATGCGCTTCCCCTGAAGCGGAAAGGCCGAAACTCGAAAATCGCCCCGAGTTTCGAATTTCGAGTTTCGATTTTCGTGTTGCAGTGAGGTCGATACAGAAAAGCCATGCACGGCGCTCTCACTCCACTCTTCGCCTATTTCCTGGGGTCAATTCCCTTCGGATACCTCATTGTCCGCTGGCAAAAAGGGGTTGATGTCCGCAGCACGGGCAGCGGCTCCACGGGCGCCACCAACGTCATGCGGAATCTTGGAATCATCGGCTTTGTGGCCACCTTCATCTTGGACGTAGGGAAAGGTACTTTCGCCGTGCTCATGGCATCCCGGCTGACCTCCGGCGATGCGCGGTGGATTCCCCTCTCGGGCGACCCGCGATGGATTGCCCTCTCGTCGGTCGCGGCAATTCTGGGCCACTGCTTCCCCGTCTGGCTGAAATTCCGCGGAGGCAAAGGCGTCGCCACCGGCGTGGGAGTCTTCCTTGCCCTCGCTCCCCTGCAAGTAGCACTGGTGTTGGTTATCTTCGCCATCATCGTGGGGATTTGGCGTTACATTTCCTTGGGCTCGATCGTCGCCACGGCGGCGTTTCCGCTCCTCGTGCATTTTATGAAACACCCGCCACTGCCGATTGTTGTTGGCGCGGCGGGCAGCGCGCTGATAATCATCGCCATGCACCATGGCAATATTCGCAGGCTTCTGAGTGGGACGGAAAATAAGGTGGGGAAGAAAAAGTCCGAGGTCAGTAGTCAGTAGTCCGTTGTCCGTGGTCCGTTGTCAGTTGTCAGTTGTCAGTAGTCCGTGGTCAGAAAACCGGTGCAGGGGACGAATAGCCACGGACAACTGACAACGGACTACGGACTAGGGACAGTTTTTCATGAAGAACATCGCCACCATCGGTGCGGGTAACTGGGGCACGGCCTTGGCGGCAACGCTCGCGCAATTGGGCCACGCCGTGACGCTTTGGGCTTATGAGGCGGAGGTGGTGGAGAGTATCCGCTCCCATCGCGAAAACGAGCTCTACATGCCCGGAATCAAGCTGCCTGAAAATCTTTCCGCCACCGGCGATCTGGGGGAAGCGCTGGCGGGCGCGGAAATTGTGGTTACCGTCATGCCCTCGCACGTTTGCGGGGCGCTCTATCAGCAAATGCTCTCTCACCTGCGGCATGAGATGGTTTTCGTGAGCGCCACCAAGGGCCTGGACACCGGCCGCTTGATGCGTATGAGTGAAGTCATCCGCAGCGTGGTGGGCGAATCGTTCCCGCCCCGCCTTTGCGTACTCTCCGGACCTAGCTTTGCCAAAGAAGTTATTCGCGGCGATCCCACCGCCGTGGTGGTGGCATCCGACGACCGCGAAGTGGCGCAACAGGTGCAGCGCGAATTCGCTTCTCCGGCGCTGCGTCTTTACACCTCGAGCGATGTAGTGGGAGTGGAATTGGGTGGGTCGGTGAAGAACGTGATTGCCCTTGCCGCCGGCGTGGTGGAGGGGCTTGGACTCGGCCACAATCCCACCGCCGCGCTGATTACTCGCGGGCTGGCAGAGATGACTCGCCTGGCCTGCGCCTGCGGGGCCAAACGCGAAACCCTAGCCGGCCTCGCTGGCATGGGCGACCTGGTCCTGACTTGCACCGGCGACCTCAGCCGCAATCGCACCGTGGGCGTGGAACTCGGCAAAGGGCGCAAGCTCGCTGACATTATCGGGTCTATGCGCACGGTCGCCGAAGGCGTTAAGACCACCAAGGCCACGGTGGCACTGGCCAACAAGCTGCAAGTGGAAATGCCCATTACCCGCCAAGTCAACCGAATTCTGGAAGGAGAAGTTTCCCCGCGCGAGGCGATCCGCGAGCTGATGGAACGGTCTTTAAAAGAAGAGTGAGAAGAGTAAAAGGTGAGGTGTGAAGGTTAAAGTATTAAGGGTAAAGGATAAAGGATGAGCACCGCAGCAGGCCCTTCATGGTGGGGGCCCTTTGGACTTGGCTTTTAGCCTCTAACGTTTATACTTTACCCTTCACCCTTTACACTTTACCCTTTCCAGCCTTCAGTTCGCCTGGGCGACGGTGCTCTTACTACAGAACTGATCAAAGGCCTTGGTTAGATCCTCGGCGATGGCGTAGGGATCGCGGCCTTCAATTTCTTTCCTCTCCAGCATGTAGACCAGCTTGCCGTCGCGCAGCAAGGCGACGGAGGGCGACGAAGGCGGGTAACCGGTAAAATAGCTGCGCGCTTGGGCGGTTGCATCGGCGTCTTGGCCCGCAAACACCGTGGCCAAAACCTCGGGGCGCGCCTTGTTCTCCAGCGCCATGGCGACGGCTGGCCGTGCCCGTCCTGCCGCGCAACCGCAAATGGAATTTACAACCACCAATACGGTGC
>JBEKAD010000343.1:0-6186 GCA_050018435.1 Terriglobia bacterium | reverse complement strand
GCCCGAGCGTCGCCATAGGAAAAAAGTGAAAGACAAACCAGGAAAGCCCGGTGGCCGGCGCACACGGGAACCGCTGATTCTGTGAGACAAGGATCGGCGGAATTCCTGCGCGAAGCGCCCTTCCACCCATCGTGCCCAGCGGCAGAATTACTTCGCTCCGTAACGCAAACGAGGTGGTAGAATCCTCTCGTTTCTCGGGGGCGGGGCAGCGGGTGGATGTTGGCTTGCGCCGCCCGTGGAGAAATCCCAACGTGGAGGTTTCCTATGGCAGGAGCGATCAAAGTCGGATTGGTGGGCGCGGGCTTTGCCGCGCGATTTCACTGGGAAGGGTATCGGCGCGTCTATGGCGTGCCGGTAGAGGTTGTGGGGGTGACCGATACGTCGCCAGAGTCGCGCCAAGCGTTTGCGCGCGCGCACGACATCAAGGCCTTCGCCTCCTTTGAGGAGTTGTGCGATGCCGTCGATGTGGTCGACCTGTGCACGCCCGGCTCGACGCACGAGCCGCTGGCCGTGGCGGCCCTCCAGCGCGGCAAGCACGTGATCGTCGAAAAGCCGTTCACGGGCTATTACGGTCCGGGGACCGAGGACTTTCGCGGCAACACCTTCAGCAAGGAAGTGATGCTGCGCGAAGCCCTGGCGAGCTGCGACCGCATTCTCGACGCGGCACGGGCGTCAGGGAAGCAGCTCGGCTATGCCGAAAATTTCATCTACGCCCCGGCCATCGCCAAGGAACGGGAGATCGTGGAGAAAAGCGGCGGGCAGATTCTGTGGATGATTGGCGACTGTTCGCACGGCGGTTCCCACTCACCCTACTACGGCATCTGGAAATTCTCCGGCGGCGGCTCGCTGGTGGGCAAGGGCTGCCACCCGCTGTCAGCCATCCTCCACCTGAAGCGTGTGGAGGGCGAGACGCGTGACGGCAAGCCCATTCGCCCTGCCACCGTCTCTGGCCGCACCCATGAGATCACGCGGTTGAAGAATTACCGCGACGCGGGATTCCTGCGCACCACCTACGACGACATCGAGGACTACGGCCAGGTGCACGTCACGTTTGACGATGGCACGGTGGCCGACGTGTTTTCCACTGAGCTCGTCCTGGGGGGTGTGCACAACTGGCTGGAAGTTTTCGCCAATAATCATCGCACCCGGTGCAATCTGAATCCCATCGACGCGATTGAAACCTACAATCCCCGCGAGGATATCCTGAAGGACGTTTACGTGACGGAAAAACTCGGGACCAAGCAGGGTTGGAGCAATCCCGCACCTGACGAAGACTGGCAACACGGCTACCCGCAGGAGTTCCAGGATTTCATGGCCAGCATGGCCGCCAACCGAGCGCCCCTCTCCAGCGGGGAACTGGGGCGCGATACGATGGCGGTGCTTTATAGCGCTTACCTTTCGGCGGAGCGGCGCGGCGCCGAGGTGGAACTCTCGCAATAAGACTTGATCCCTGCTGGACGGCCGCCGCTGGGACACTCCACGCGGGGAGAGAATTTCCAGGGATTCCTTTCCCGCCGCGGGCTACACTAAGGCCCATTTGTCTGGGCTATGTATAGGCGCGGCAGTTTGGCCCGATTTCGGCAAGCCCGGCAAGGGGCTAAAAATCGGACATTTTTTGTCAACGGCTATTCCACTCTGTGTCCGCTTGTGGTACGATGACCGAGGTCGCGGTGCCGAACGTCTCTATTTTCAAGTACTCAGGGCTCAGGCAGAGATGGGAGGTTGGTATCTGACGTGCTCCCACGTACGCCAGGACGGGTTTAGCGCCTTAGACGCCTCATCCGTTCCGCTTTGCGTCCGTTTGGGGGCGGAGAACAGGCCATGCGTCATGACCAGCGGGGTTTCTCGCTCATTGAGTTGTTAATTGTCGTCGCGATCATTCTGATCATCGCCGCGATCGCCATCCCCAATTTCCTTCGCAGTCGTGTTGCGGCCAATCAAGCTTCCGCCATCGAGAGTTTACGTGTCATCTCGACCGCGCAGGTGACCTACTCGACCACTTTCGGTACAGGCTTCTCGACCTCCCTCACAGCCTTGGGTCCGCCGGCTTCCGGACAGGGGGTATCTTCGAGCGCCGCCGGCTTGGTGGATGAAACCCTTGCCGCCGGCTATAAGAGCGGTTACAGCTTTGTCTATACCCCTTCCTTGTATAATGCCGCTACGAACACCTGGAATGGATACACCCTGCTCGCGAATCCTTCGGCTTACGGCCAGACGGGCAGCATTTACTACTTCACGGACCAGAGTTTTGTGATCCGCGCCAACTCGACCACCCCCGCCTCCGCGACGGATACGTCGGTAGGCGATTAGGTCTCGCGCCCTCCCTACTTTCTTTACTTTTCATCTCGCCTCACGCGGATTTCTCCGCCGGACCGTCTCTTCCCCTGCATCATATGCACGCGCGGCGTGCGGCCGGGTGATATCCCTTATCCTGCGCCTGCTTCTGCGTCATGTACTCGCCTTGCTGCGTCTTCCCGTACCATCGCGTGCCGGGGCAATGATAAGTCCCGGAGTCCGTGTTGACCCAAACCTTCACCTCGGGGTTTCCCGCGCCGATAGCTTTGAGGATCTGGGATTCGGAAACCGGCCGAGCGGCGTGCCGCAAGACACAGACGTGCCGGGCGTAAATGCCCCCCAGCAGCAACACGGCGAGCGCCGTTGCTGTGCCTGCCGCCCACCACTTGCGCCGGCGGCGTGAGGTGGGGAGCGCCGCCGGTCGCTCGGCGGCCGTGGTGGGGGCTGCGACTTCGCGCACGGGCGAGGCGGGCTCGGCTATGCGTGTATTTCCCTCGAGCGCGCTCGAGAGTTCGCGCACTTGGGAGATGCGGGCCGTGGCGTCCTTCTCCAGACAACGGCGCAGCGTGGATTGGAGTGGCTCCGGCAGTTGCTCGAGCTTGGGCGGCGTGCCCACCATGATCTCCACGCTCAAGTCGAAGGGCGTGGCGCCGCGGAACGGCAGCTCGCCGGTGGCCATCTGGTAGAGCAGCACACCCAGCGCCCAGACGTCGCTTTGGAGGCTGGTGGGACTGCCGCGCAGGACTTCCGGCGCGAGATAGGGCAGCGTTCCAGCCGTCGCGCCGGCTTCCGCCAGGGGCAGACATGAGCTGGTGACTTCCGCCGTGCCGCTGCGCGGAATGCGGCGGCCCAGGCCGAAATCCAGCAGTTTGATATTACCTTCGGGAGTAACGATGATATTTGATCCCTTTAGATCTCCGTGAATGACCCCTTGCTGGTGGGCGAAAGCCAGCGCGCCGGTAATCTGCGCGGCGTAGCGCTCGACTTGTTCAAGAGGCATACCGCCTTCGGGGATGAGATCAGCGAGCGGCAGCCCCTCGACATACTCCATCACGATGTAGGCGCGGCCGTCCTCTTCCCCCAAGTCGTAAATAGCGGCGATGTGCGGATGGTTCAACTGCGAAGCCAGGCGCGCCTCGCGCAGCAGGCGGGCCCAGGCGAGTTCGTCGTCGCGAAGCACATCCGCCAGGACTTTGATCGCCACCTGCCGTTCCAAGCGCAGGTCGCGCCCGCGATAGACCACGCCCGAACCGCCTTCACCCAGGCAGCCCTCCATCTCGTAATGGGCTAGCGTCTTGCCAATCATACGGAGCCGGCACTCCTCAGCACGCTATGGTAGTCCCGAAAGGAACCTAAGTCAAAAAGGTATTGTTCAAATTGCCATTAAACGCCAAACAGTCCGTGTTCCCATGGACGCTTTGTCCGTTCACCACTGTCTCTCCTCCGCCGCGCGCGTTTTCAAACCGCCGCGGCCATTTTCATCCTCCTGCCCATACTCCCCTCTGTTATCATTCTATGCAGGGCGACACAAATGTTTGCGCATTCGGCTGTAGCGGCGGCCTCCGACCGACGAACTGTAGCGTCGATCTCTGATCGACGATTCGGCGGTCGGAGACCGCCGCTACAATTTATGTCGCGCGGCGCAGGCATTGCCGCCTACGCCGTATCGAAAGGCGCGGTCCGTCAGCTTACCGAGATCCTCGCCAGTGAACTGAAAGGCTACAATATCCATGCGCACTGCATCCTGCCGGGAACTATGGACGCGGAAGCAAACCGGCGCGCCATGCCCAAAGCCGATTTCTCCCAGTGGGTTGCGACCGAGGACGTGGCGCGGGTCATCCGCTTTTTGTTGAGCGACGATGCGCGCGCCGTGCGCTCCGTGGCCGTCCCGGTGCTGGGGCCGTGACAAGTAACGAGCAAGCGAAAGAGGAAACTCGAAACGCGAAATTCGAAACTCGCCGAGGTTTTCGAGTTTTGATTTTCGGATTTCGATCATTGCAAAGGTAGCGGTGGAGTTTGGTCCATTTTCGCTCCGATTATCACGCAAACTGTGCACTTCGTCCAAAAAGTCCGGTTGATTCTTGTCGATTAAAGCGTAATTGTTGCATTTTCGTGCAAAAGACCGTATTCTTAGCCTGACATTTTGTCATCGTCTCTCGTGTTTTCATACACATAGCCGGGTCGATCTTCATTTTTAACATCTCTAAGGGTCAGCGCCCCGTTTCGGACCTTGAAAAGCACATTCGCGAGTCGCCACAATTGGCGCAGGCTGGAATATTCTATTGGGTGAGCAGCGCATTTTCGTCCTGGCGAGCCATCAGCAATCAGCTTTCAGCAATCGTCCATCGTCCATCGGCAATCGGCAATCCCGTCCCCCAGTCCCCAATCCCGAGCCCCGAATCCCGAATCCCGCCCCCCAGCACCTGACACCTGACACCTGACACCTAGCCCTACTGCGCGATTCCACCCCGACACAGTCCTCCAGTTAATAACCAAGCAACATGACACCCATTGTTAAGGGAGATAATTACCGAATTCCTACGGGCAGTAAGAAATTCTACAAAATTGTCCCAAGATTTCCTACGGGTAGGAATGCCTGGCCCGGACTTTCCGCGCGCGCTAATTCCCCTCCTGATTCAGGAGGTCCGATTTGCGGACTCCGATGGAGTCCATCGGACTCCAGAAATCGGAGGGGTCAGGGGATGGTCAAGCAAGTGTAGCGCAGACCTCCGCCGTTGAGGTCTGCGGTTCTTCCTGCGTTATTTGAGCGAATGTACCGTGGGTGGGCGCAGACGTCCGTGTTTGAAATTTGCAGCAAGGGTAGCGCCCCGATGCATCGGGGCGGTTCTTGGTTAGACTCGCGCTCCCGTATCCGAGGGCAGCCCCCCTCGTTGAGATTTGTGGTTTTTCCGCCAGAACAGCCGCGGACCCCAAGAACGGGGTACGCGCCAGCTTTCCGTTGTTACCGTAAACCCCATCTTCAAGAAAGTACGCAATGAGAGATTGAGCCGTCCGTGAAAAGTTGTTTCCGAATAGGCGACCACTCGTCTAGGATGTACCTAGCGCAAGCGGCGCTTCTACGTGTAGGCCGTATACCGGCAAGGTGAATTGCTTAGCTCCTGGCTGCAATGGGTTTCGTGCCGCGTTTGAATGGGAAATGAAATGTAGCGCGGACGAACCCAAGTCTGGCAAAGTCCGCCGCGGTCTTTGATCCCCAAAGGGGCGACCTAACGAAGCCCAGGTTCTTGAGCCCCAAAGGGGCGATCTAACGAAGCCCAGGCCAACGGCCTGGGTCAACGGAACCCCCATCAACCCCCGAGCCCTGAAGGGGCGACCTACCCAATCCCCCAGACCACCCTTCACTGTTCCTTCTCGCTCGTCACACGTCACATGTCACTCGTCACTGCCTTTGAAACCGGCGGATGCTCCGCGCCACCGGCTGCCAGGGCGGACGGACGGGCGGACGGGCTCCCCTCCTGATTCAGGAGGGGGACGGCGCGTTCCTGCCGTGGGGTGATCACAAGGCCCCAATCCCCAATCCCCAACCCCTAACCCCTAATCCCTAGCAAGACCCTAATTCCCAATCCCTAATCCCTATTGGGAGGCGGCGGAAGCCATGATGTCGGTAAATCGGAAATGTGGTGTCCCGGTTTCCCTCGTCCCGGTTTTCCTCGGGAAAAGGTACCTGACACCCTTCCCCACCTTTCCCACCCACCTTTCCCACCTTGACACCTTTTCCACCTCTGTCGCGGGGCTTGATAAACCGGAGCAGAAAACGTACAATTGTACGGTATGGCTTCTCTGGTCGTTGATACTTCGGTCCTGCTCGCGGTGCTGCTGAACGAACCCACGCGGCGGGCGCTGGTTAACGCCACGGAAGGATACAGTCTG
>JBEKAD010000342.1:0-6202 GCA_050018435.1 Terriglobia bacterium | reverse complement strand
CGTCTGCCGGGGCGTGGCGGCATCGGGCTTCGTGAAAGTTTGAGCCTGGCCCGGACCCGCGCAGGCTATAGTTGCAGCCCACAAGAATCCAGCGAAAACAACGGCCGACGGGCAGCGAGGAATGGCATTCAACAGGTATCGCCTTTTCATGGCACACCTCTGTGCTTCGCGCACCATCCGTAATTCCAACGTGGTAGGGTGCAAGCGGGTGGCCAATCCGGGCTCCCAGCCAGAAATCTATCACCTGTTCTTTGTGTGGGTTGGCGCTAATGCACTTTGCCCGCCGGAGGACGGGAACGGATTGTGGCCGATCTCAGCCAGCCATTGGCCGATTTCGGGCAGTAGCCGACGGGCCTCAGACTTGTTCCCCGAAAATGAGTCACTACCCCTTAATGCCCCAACCGGGTAATTTTCTGCCTCCCGGCTCGGTCTCGCTCACGCATATGCGTGCAGTCCGGGCAGCAGGTAGGTGACGCCGAAGAAAGTGAACATCACGACACCGAAGCCGATGATGGCGAAGTAGGCCGAGCGTCTTCCGCGCCAGCCGCGGGTCAAACGCATGTGGAGGTAACCCGCATAGGTGAGCCAGGTGATGAGCGCCCAATCTTCCTTCGGGTCCCAGCTCCAATACGCGCCCCAGGTGCGATTGGCCCAGTAGGCGCCGGCGATGATCATGAACGTCAGCAGGGGGAAGGAAATCGCTACGGTTCTGTAAATCAAGCTGTCCAGGGAGTCAGGGCTGGGCAGGTAGCCGACAATGGAATCATATTTCCAGTCCAGCACCTTCCAGGCGATGGAAGCGAACAAAGCCGTCGCCACGCCCGCCAGCAGGAAGGGGCTATCCACCAGGCGCACTTCGAAGCCCTGGGCAGATTCCGCGAGGTAATGGGCGCCGCCATTCACTTTCACCAGCAGGAGCAGCAAGGCCAGCGCCTGAGCGCCGAGCGTAGCCAGGAAGGCCCAGCGCGCGATTTTATCCCAGCGTTCGGGCCGGGCGGAGAAGGTCGCCAGGAGATTCAGAAGCAGGGTGGCGGCGGCCAGTGCCAGCGCCATGACGAACGGCCAGCCTAGCGCTTCCAGCGGCACCATCAAAGCCTGCCGGGGAGCGAGCATCACTTTTTCCCGGGCGATGGGATCCCAGGCGGCCAACGTCAGCGCCATGCTGCCATTGACGCACGTGGCCACAATCGTCCCGTACACACCCACCACCAGCGCCATACACCAGCTCAGGAAATTCCGCGGCGACACGCCGTCCTTGACCAGGTAGAGGAGCGCCACGGCAAACGAAATCGTAAAGCCCGCGTAGCTCAGCATGGCCAGCGTCACGTGAACTTGCAGCCAGGTGGATTGCAATGCCGGCACCAGCGGCCGGATTTCTCCCGGCAACACTTGCATCAGGATGAGCGCCAAGGCGGCAATGGGAAGGGTGATAGCTCCCAGGAAGGGCAGCTTAAGTCGCCATTCCGCCAGGGCGTGCAACGCGACGACGGCCCAGGAGAACATCAACACCATCTCATAAATATCGGAAAGCGGCGCGTGCCCGGAGCTCGCCCAGCGGGCCAGGATGGCTATCGTGTGGAGCAGGAGGCCGCTGCGCGCGAGCAACACGGCGCCCTGCAACAGTTCCGCCTGCCGCAAGGCGACGGAAGAGCCATACAACACCGAGGCGCCCAGATAAGCTATTAGTGCCACGAACAAGAATTTCTCGCCCGCTCTGGCGCCCGCGAACCACCCTTGGTCGCTGATCAGATGGGGGACGGAGATCGCCAGCACCGTCAGCGATGCCACGCTAACCACCAGCAAGATCCAACTGGCGGCGCTGGGCTGGCTGTGCTCCGTGGTGTGGGTTATCGCTTTCGCCATAAGTTGCTTCTCCTGTTTACATTGCCCGGAATGCACGC
The DNA here is from genome assembly GCA_050018435.1 of Terriglobia bacterium. Taxonomy (GTDB): domain Bacteria; phylum Acidobacteriota; class Terriglobia; order UBA7540; family UBA7540; genus Bog-366. Next base: position 4,301 of record JBEKAD010000342.1, on the reverse strand, counting down.
TGGTGGAGCGGGGCTCCGCTGGGACATTTTGTCCGTTGCCCATACTTGTGGATGTCCAGCGCTTGTAAGGCTTGTTATGCCTTTTAAGGGCTTTTAAGGCTTTGTAAAGCTCACGCCGCTGGGGCGATCTCCCTTATCTCTCCGGGCACCTGCACTAAGGCGGCTTCGACTCCATCCGTCAATTCGTGGAACTTACGCTCAAAATTCTCGCGATACTTGCTTGGCTGCCCGCCCAGCAGGAGTACCGGCTGCCCCTTGCGATCCGCCGCCACGATACCCCAAATGCGGATGTGCGAGAGGTACAAGGCCATCATCAATCCGGTGGTCAGGAGCAGGCACCCCGCCCAGATCAGCCATTGCCCGGGTTCGCGCGCCACCTGCAAACCCGTCATGGAATCCATTTCCACGCGCACAAACCGGAAGTTGATACCGGTGTCGTTCGGCGGATTCAATTCCGGCGACTTGGCCAGTACCCAAGCATGGGTGGCTTGGCTGCCGGGCCGCGTCACTTGCAGGTGAATGGCAGGGTTACGAGGCTCGTCCGACCGCGAGGCGATCTGGTCGCCTTCCAAGACGTAGTCGGGAATGAAATCGGTCAGCTCGACGGTGGCGCCCTGCTCATCCAACGGCGCCGGCGTCCCCGGAGCCAATGTAAGCGCTTGGTGCTTCTCCACGCTGTTTTCCAGCCAACTCGCTTCCATGACGAGCTTGCGGGGCGACCCGGTGGAATTGTAGTTTGCCTGGAAAAACCGCACTCCCCCGAAGGTGAGAGGGTCGTTTACAGAGATCTTCTTCCGCGCCACCTCGTGGCCGTGCTCTAACACCGCCAGTTGGCTCCAGTATTGCCGAGGGGAGCCGTCAGGGTAAGCGTCCATGCCCGCCGCATCGCAACGCAAGGTGAAATCAAGGTGGCGGCGCGCTCCCGGCATGGTCAGAGGTTCAACGACGTCGGTGCTCATCCCCGGCCGAAGGCTGATGTACCCTCGGTAGCCGTGCGTCCCGTCGATGATCGCCCCCGCAAAGATAATTAACAGGCTTGCGTGGACTACGTAAGGAGCAAGACGCACCAGCCGGTGCTTCTCCACGTAGAGCGTACCCTTCGGAAGGACATCCGGTCGAGGCGGGTACCCCAGGGTTTTAAGCTTGAGGGAGGCCAGCGCCATCGCTTCCCCGGGGGTGTGCGGACCTAAGGGAATCTCCCGTTGGAAGGGCAGCGCCCGGATGAAAGCCGCGTCGGCCAGAAAATGCGGCCGCACATACAGCCGCCACACTTGGGGGAAGCGCTCGATGGACGCCATCGTGATGTTGGCTCCCATGAGACCTAAGAGAAGTATGAACCACCACGTGTGGAAGATGTCGAACAGACCTACCGCATTCAAAAGACGGACGATCTGCGGAGCGTAGACCTGCTCGATTTGCCCTTCCTGGGCCATAGGTCTTTGGAGAATAAAGGTGCCCAAAATCACTGATAATCCTAACAAGCCAAGTAACAATAATCCGCACTTCAGCGAACTGAAGAATTGCAGAAACCTGTCGAAGCTGGAATGACGACTGCCCATTGAGTAGTCCTGAGTTTCAAGGCGTTCCCGAGCCTTGCCGACCCTAAGATCGCCTTAATCGGCATCTCTGATGCCAGCCCGGAAAATACGTCTGGGCTCCATAATCCCTTGATAATGGACGAGAAATTGGAAGCAACTTTCCTCCCTGGGGGACAACAGGGAGCTCCTTGAGGCCGAAGTTTGGGGCAAAAGCCACACGGAATTGTGTGTGGATACTCAATTTGTCCGTTTTTCGTTCACAGGGGGATCCCGCCCACTGACTTTGAACAACATCCAGACGGACAGAAAGGAACTCAAAATGCTGACAAAAGGGCAGATGTGAAAGTAGCTTTCATATCCCAGGAGGTTATGGTGAAACCTTTTACTACTGTTCGTGGTCCAGCCGACATGAAGGAATTCGCTGCTGGTCCAAGGCCTGTAACTCCTTTTAAGGAGGTTACTCCCATGGAAATGCAACCCACCTTCACGCTGACTTTCGCGATTGGAACCTCAATGCGGGAAATCCATGATACGGTGATCCGTACGGTGTTATCGTACACGCGTTACAATCGTCTGCGCGCTGCGCAACTGCTGCAGATCAATCCCCGGACGATCCGTCGTCGTTTGGGCAAAAAGGACGGGGCCGGTTCCGCCACGCGAGCCGCCTAATCTCCCTTCGTTCTCATAAATACGGCTCGTGCCTCGCTTTGCGAGGAGAGCCCACCCTCGCATGCCCCCTTAACGACCCGCACCCGAATCTTAATTCCAAAGGGTGCGGTTTCCGCTGGTGACAGAGTGTCACGTACCAAGGGCCGCCGCGCCATCCCCTGCGATGTCTCCCTAAAATTGGTGCTTTACGTGCTCCATGCTTGTTGAGCGTGAACTAGACGAAAATCACGCTGTATGGGTATTTGAGTAATGTGGGACGCGGTCGAACATTCCGAGCAGGAGGGAAGGTCAGGGGCAGGGGGTTCTGTGGGCGAAGAAATCAACGGTCGCATCCTGATTATTGATGACGACCCGCATTTCCTGCGTGTCCTTCAACGGATCTTGTCCGGTGAGAAATTCGTGGTCATGGCGACATCTAATCCCTGCGAAGCCACCGGACTTCTGCGTTCCAACAGTTTTGATTTGATCATTTGCGATTTACGGATGCCTGACTGCGACGGTCTAAACGTGTTACAGGCCATTCGCAGCGCCGGGAACGAAGTTCCGGTTATTATTCTCACCGCGTATGGTGAGGTGGATACGTATTTGGAAGCGATGAATGCCGGGGCAACAGAGTATCTGAACAAGCCCATTAAGTCAGATGAACTCGTCGTGGTTGTCCGCAACTGCCTCCGTAAAGGCAACCACCGGCGCAATTCCAAGCGATCTAACAACGCCTAAAGTGCCTCCCTTCTGCGATCCGGCTTTCCAAGCAAATCGTGGTTCCACCCACACTCTCTGCGTGAAGACGCACGGAACTGAGCGTATTGATGGGACTCAGGCTGGCACGGGAGCCGCTGCCTGACATCCCCGTTGGGATTTTTTGTACCTGCGGCCCCCTGGGGACAGGTCTGACCGTTTCCGCACGACGAATCTTCCCCAAGAAACTTCCCCTGCCAAACGTCAAGTTCTTAGCTCAACGATCGTCGCTCCGCTACCGCCTTCTTGGGGTGGGGCTAAGTAGAATTTTTCAACATGGGGGTGATGAGAAAACATCTCGTGCAGGGTCCTGCGCAGGATGCCCTTGCCGTGCCCGTGAATAACACGCACCCGGGAGCGTCCGCCCAGAAAAGCCTGGTCGAGGAACTTGTCCACGCGCTCGCGGGCCTCCTCCGCGGTGTTTCCGATGACGTTGAACTCCTCCGGAACTTCTTCGCGGCGCGATGTGGCCACCGCCGCCTGCGGAACCGCCGCGCCTCCCGGCATCAGAGGTCTGACCTCTCCCTTGCCCACGCGCATTTTCAGTCGTCCCACGGACACTTCCACCTGACCGCCTTCCAGTAGGGCCATTACCGTACCAGGTGTTGACACATTAGTTACCTGCACACGGTCACCGACCGCCATCAGCCGCACCACCGGAGACTCTTGGGGCGTTTGGGCAGGCTCACCGAGCGCTTCCAGAACCTGGGTGTTCCATTCCTCCCGCGCCTCCCGCACCAAGCCGGTGGCTTTCCGCTCGCCCCGCGTCACGACCTTGGCGGGCGCGGCTTGTCTGCGCAACTCCTCCAGGGATTGTTCCCACGTCTTTGCATACTGGCGCAAGGTGTCGTCCAAGCGGGAATCAAGCTCGCGCAGCTTGGTGCGGCGGTCTTGCTGGAATTGGCGCTCCAATTGTTCGCGGTGTTTTTCCAGTTCCTGCTTTTGTGCTTCCAGTTCCTCCAGTTTGCCCGTCATCTCGGTGCGTTGCTGGTGCAGGCCCGCGACCAGCGCGGCGGCCTCAGCGTCGGCGGGATGGAGCAGGGACCGCGCCTTCTCCACGATGCTCGGTTCCAACCCCAGTCGCGCGGCGATGTCAAAAGCGCTCGACTTTCCAGGCAAGCCGACGAGCAGTCGATAGGTGGGTTCCAGCGTCGCTTCATCGAACTCCATCGCGGCGTTTACTGCTTCCGCGGTTTCTGCGGCGTAGGCCTTCAGGCGCGAATGGTGGGTGGTCACCACCGTCATGGCGCCGCGCTGGCGGAAGTGTTCGAGAATGGCGACGGCCAGCGCCGCGCCTTCGTTGGGCTCGGTGCTGGCGCCAATCTCATCCAGCAGCACTAGGTCGTTCTGCTCAAC
>JBEKAD010000341.1:0-6217 GCA_050018435.1 Terriglobia bacterium | reverse complement strand
AACCTCAATGATTTTATTTATGTCCATTCTCCATTCGCCCAGGGACCACGGGACGACCCTAAGAGCCCTTCGTTCGGGTTAGTCGGATGGGCGCTGCCGAAATCAGTGGCGGCGTACTGGGGCGACGACAATGCGACGAGCTTGTTGGGAACCATCGCGACAGAAGCTCTGCTCAAGTCTGACCGTTGGGACGAAAAGGTCCTCCGTTGCCTCTTGGCCAACTTGCGGACGACCGGGAAACTAGGTTTCCGTGGGGAGTTCCTGGACGAAAAGCAACTGCAACAACACGGCTGGCGGCATTTCTACGATGCTGAACCGATCGATTATGCGCCCCACTACGAGGCATACTTGTGGGCGTGTTTCCTGTGGGCATACGACAAGACCCGATATTCCACGTTCTTGGAAAGAACGAAGACTGCTATGCGCATGACCGTTGCTGCTTACCCGAACCAATGGCATTGGACAAACGGCATTCAGCAGGAACGAGCCCGATTTTTGTTGCCGCTCGCCTGGCTGATACGAGTTGAAGATAAGCCCGAGTATCGCCAATGGCTCAAGCAAATCGCGAGAGATTTGCTCGCCTTACAGGACGAATGTGGAGCCATTCGAGACGAGATGGGATCAGAAGCCATAGGCCAGTTACCCGCGCCGAAGTCAAACGACCGCTATGGAACAAGCGAAGCACCACTCATCCAAGAAAACGGGGACCCGATCTGCGACCTTCTCTATACCTCGAATTTTGCCTTTGTCGGCTTGCACGAGGCTGCTGCCGCCACCGGTGATCCTTTCTTTTCACAAGCGGAGGACAAGCTGGCGGAATTGCTGTGCCGCATCCAAATCCGTTCTACCACCCACCCCGAACTCGACGGCGCTTGGTGCCGGGCTTTCGATTTCAAGCGGTGGGATTACTGGGCCAGCAATTCGGATTGGGGCTGGGGCCCCTGGTCAATCGAATCGGGCTGGACGCAAGCGTGGATCACCTCCGTGCTCGCCATGCGGCATCTGAGGACTTCATTATGGGACTTGACGGCGAACAGCAAGATCGGACGGCACATGGACAAGTTGCTCCCGCTCCTGTTTCCGCGGCCCGACGACGCCACACCCAGCCAGCCGGGCGGTCAGAAATGACTCCACGTGAACGAAGCCGGGCCGCCATGCGGGGGCAAACGCCCGACCGGATTCCGGTGGTGCCCCTGATTGATACCTCGTACGCAGCGGCGTGTTACGGGGTCCCCGTCTCCGAATGTTTCCTTAACCCCGAGGTCCACGCTCAGGCTTTGCTCTGTTGTTTGGAACGGCATCCAGATATCGATGGCCTCTCGATCAACATCGGCATCGCCCCGGAGGTCGTCCGCGAGCGCGTGGGAACGCGCGATGGTTGCTTGATCACCACCCTTGATGGATCCGTGTGGCACGTACCCCTGAACGACATCGGCACGCCGGTCCAGCACGATATCACTTGCTTCGAAGATGAGCGGTTACAGACGCTCGACATTATGCGTCCGTATGTCGTTGAGACGTTGCGCCACATTCCCCCTGATGTACTGGCCCGCTACAACATTTCGGTCGGGCTCACTGGTGCGTTCTCCCAAGTCGGCTTCCTGATGGGCGTGCAGCGCCTGCTGACCGCCATGATCGACCAGCCCGAGGCATTGAAATCGGCAGTCGCGCGCCGCACGCCATTCGCCATCGCCTGGGCCGAGCAGGTAGCCGCGATGGATGCGCCCAGCGTTTGGATCGGGGAGGGGATGGCGTCCGGCAGCCTGATCTCTGCGGCCCACTACGCCAGTTTTGTGTTACCGTCCGAGCAACAAGTCACACGGAGACTGCGGGAGTTACGCGTTGCGTCGGTGCTGCACATCTGCGGAAAGGCCGACAACCTGTTGGATGAAATGGCGCGTAGCGGTGCAGACTGTCTGGAAATCGATTGGCAGGTCGATCTCCGCGCCGCGAAGGCCCGCCTTGGGCCGAAGGTTTCGTTGAAGGGAAACCTGCATACCAGCAAGCTGGCGCAATCAACGCCGGCAGAGGTTTACGAGGATGCTCGCTGCGCTATCCACGCGGCCGGACCAGGCGGGGGGTTCATTCTGAGCAGTGGTTGCGCGCTTGGCCGCGACACGCCGCAGGAGAACGTCGCCGCCATGGCGCACGCTGCCAACGATTTTGGGGTTTACTGAAATGAACCCTGTCCAGCGCTGTCTTAAAGCCATTCGTCACGACTCCCCGGATCGTGTACCGGTCATCCCGCTCATCATCAGCCATGCCGCTCAACTGGAGGGCGTGCCCTTCGGGACTTACAACCGCGACCCCAGGGTGATGGTGGACTGCCAAGTGGCCGCTTGGCGGAAATACGGTTACGACGGCATTCACGTGACGACCGACAACTGGATCCTGCCGCAAGCTCTCGGCGTTCCTGTGCAGTTCCATTCCGACCTGCCTCCCATTGGGCTTGCTCGCCCCCTGGCAAACACCAAAGACCTCTCAGCGCTGCCGCCTCTCCGCGAGGCCAAGAGCGCCGCCCGCATGGGCCTGCTGCCGGAGGCCACGCGTTACGCGCGAGACTTATTGGGTGACACCTGCTTCATCAAAAGCAACTTCGATCAAGGCCCCTTTTCGCTCGCCAGCGCAGTCCGTGGCATTGAGCAACTCATGATCGACATGTACGACGACGAGGGATTTATCTTCGATTTGCTGGAGATTTGCACCGAAATGGTGTGTGAGCTCGGATTGGCAGTGGGTCGCGCGCGTCCGCACGCCATAACTTTCGGGGACTCCGTGGCGGGGCTGATCAGCCGAAAGGACTTCTGCAAGTTCGCCTTTCCGCCTGAAAAAGAGGTTGTGCGAAGCTTGCAGGCAGCTTTGGATGTGCCGGTGTTCCTGCACATCTGCGGCAGTGCGTCCCACATCCTCGATTACATGACCGGAACCGGCGCCGATGTGCTCGAACTGGACCACTTTAACGACTTCGCGGAGGTTAAACGACAAGTAGGCAGCACGATTTGCCTGGAAGGGAACCTGGACCCAACCCGAGTTTTGTTTCAGGGGACGCCGGAACTGGTTCGCGAAAAAAGCGTAGAGCTGATTCGCGCCGCAGGTACCTGTGGGGGGCTGATTCTTAGTTCCGGCTGTGAGGTGCCGCGTGACACGCCTCCCGCAAACATTTTTGCCATGGTTCACGCGGCGCGAGAATACGCCGGCGGCTGAACGGGAAACGTCGTGCCTCCGAACCGGACGGGAGGGTTTCCCGCATGCGGCTCTCCAGTTGGCGGTTTTACCTCCGCGAGGATTGACCGGCCAGAGCGTGGGCGGCGTCCAGAGAGAGCAACTCGCGCTGGGCAAAGAAGGCGGTGGACCAACGTCTTCATTGATATTGCCATCGCGCTATACGTGCTGGATGACAGCTTCTACGAACCGAGGCTCGCGGTGGGAAGGGGGAATTGAACCTCAATACTTAGGAGGCGCTACGGTATAATTTTCGTGCCGGGTTCGGGCCTTTTAACCCAGCGTATTGGGGTTGGCAAGTGTATCCGTTCGCGCATTCTCTTAACGACCACGGGGGCTCCATGCAGTCCGCAACCAACCTACCTGCCGAACTTCGCGGAAACCTGATCGTATCCTGCCAGGCACCAGACGGCAGCGCGTTCCGGCATCCGGAATCCATCGCCCGTTTCGCGCTGGCCGCCGTCGAGGGCGGGGCGGCGGGGATCCGCGCCAATGGTCCGGAGGACATCCGGGCGATTCGGCAGGCCGTGGGAGTTCCCATCATCGGAATCTGGAAAGCCCAACAGGATGACGGAGAGATTCTGATTACTCCCTCTTTCGAGGCTGCGCAGAAGCTGGTGGAAGCGGGCGCCGGCCTGGTGGCGATCGATTGCACCGGGCGCGGTCAGAAGTATGGCGCTCTCGACCGGCTGCGGCGCATTAAAGACGAACTGGGAGTTCCGGTCCTAGCCGACATCGCCACGGTCGAGGAAGCCGTTCAAGCCGCGCAAGCCGGCGCCGACGCGGTTCTTTCCACCCTGCGCGGATACACGCCGGAAACCCAACAGGTGCGGGCCTTCGAGCCGTCATTTATTGCGCAACTGGCCCGAGCCGTGGACGTGCCCGTCATCGCCGAGGGGCGCATTCAGACGGCCGCGCAGGTGCGCGCCGCCCTCGAGGCAGGCGCCTACGCGGTGGTGGTGGGGACGGCCATCACGCGGCCGGAAATGATCACCCGGGGATTCGTCGCCGCCGCACAGGGCTGGCAACGCGCCAATAATCCGAAGCGCGTTTTCGTGGGCATTGACATGGGCGGGACGCGCACCAAATTTGGCCTGGTTTCCAACCAGGGTGAGCTGCTGTACGACTCCTCAACTCCCACGCCCTGGAATGAGGGCAGGGAAGTCTTGCTCGAGCACTGAAGGCAGACGGCCGCCACTTGTCTGGAAGAAGCACAGGCGCGGGCGATTGCGCCCGAAGCCATAGGTCTTGCCACCGCGGGATGGGTTGATCCCCACGCGGGCCAAGTGGTATTCGCCACGGACAACCTCCCCGGCTGGACGGGTGCGAACCCCGGCGCGTATTTGCGCCAAGCATTTGGCCTTCCCGTCTCCGTGGAGAACGACGCGAACGCCCTCGCGGTAGCCGAAAAGCACTTTGGCGCGGCTCGGGCGGAATCGGATTTTGTCTGCATCACGCTGGGCACCGGAGTGGGAGGCGGTTGCTACGTCGGTGGGCGTCTCAACCGGGGCCGCCACTTCTTTGCCAACGCCATCGGCCATATTCCCATTGAAAGCGGAGGGCTGCCGTGCACGTGCGGGCTCAGCGGGTGCCTGGAAACCTACACCAATGCCCGAGCCCTTATCCGCTATGCGGCGCAGGGGAATTTCACTTCCGGGGAGGAAGTCATCGCGGCGGCGAATGCGGGCGATTCCACGGCCCGGATTGCGATTCTGACTCTTGCCAAGTACTTGGCCATCGGTTGCGCCTCCATCGTGCAATTGCTCGACCCGGATTTGCTGATTCTTGCCGGCGGCCTGGCGCAAAACAACCCTCTGCTGTTGAGCGCGTTGGCCGAGAATTTGGCCCAACGGACCACCGTATGGCAGCAGCGCAAGCTGCGCATTGCCGCTTCCTCGCTGGGGTACTCGGCAGGCGTCCTCGGCGCCGCCGCCGTCGCCGCGGCCGGACGGGCGGACAGTGCCGATGGCACCGATGCTGGGTCATAGACCCTGGCCGACGAGCCGCTTCAGAGGCTATTGTATTGGCCTATTCGGCCGGAGAGGGGATCGCCAAGGCGCCAGCAGGAAAGCTCTTGCCCTCGTCCCGCCAGCCCGGGTTTCTCACCGCGCGTGGATGCTGTTAGGGAGCTGCCGGAAGGGCGGGGCTTTAGCCCCGCCGAAATCGCGGCTCCCACCCTTGGTTCGTTCCGCGCCCCGCGCAGCCCCGATGCATCGGGGCTGCGCGGGGCGCGGAACACGGGAATAATTAGCAAGACCTTGTAACGGCGGGGCTGAAGCCCCGCCCTTTTAAACCCGTGGTGAGAAATCCTGGCCAGCCCTGAATCTGCCGGCCCTACAAATGAATGATGACGACTTCGTGGACAGAGGAGGTTCCCAGGCGTATCTGATTTCCTTCCACGGAGATTTTGGCTTCACGGCTTAGCGCTTGAGCTTTCGAAAATCGCTCGCTGATTTGTATTGTGGTCTCGTACGTCATGGGTTCCTCCATCTGCGGGGGAAGAACCAGCTTGCCTCTGGCGAAGGCTGCCGCCGTGGCCGTGGCCGGCGCGGAAAAGCAGATGAGGTGGACGAGGAGGCGTCCACGGGCTTCGTCGTGGGTTAGCACGACCTCGACATTTAATGGAGCTTGGACCTTAACCCGCGGTTGCGGATTCAGAAACCGTATGAGGTTGCGGATCAGGTGGCGATTCTCCGGAATTCGGAAGTTGCTCATCAAGGAAGCGTCGGGACAACACGGAACATAGATCGTCTTGCCCTTCCCGTGCTGCCCGACAAAAACTGCCGGCCCCACGGTTTCAGCCGCCGAGAGCGGGAAAGTTGGCGGCTCAGGCGCCGTACCCGGAACGATGGGTGGTTCAAGTGGGGAGCGAAACGCCACGAGGAGTTCACCATACGCTTTGGCCTGCGTCGCCTCGAACACCGCCGCAGGACCCCAGGTCAATGCGGGCCAGTCCGGCGGAATGTTCTCCAGCAGAATCCGCCCATCTCCTTGG
>JBEKAD010000340.1:0-6219 GCA_050018435.1 Terriglobia bacterium | reverse complement strand
CCTGTCGCGGCGGGCGGCTCCTGCACGATCAACGTGACTTTCTCACCCACGGCCACCGGGCCGCTCAGCGGCACGCTGACCATCACCGACAACAGCAATGGGGTGGCGGGCAGCACGCAGACGGTGACTTTGAGCGGAACCGGGACGGCACCCCTGGTGAGCCTGTTAACCCCGAGTTTAAGCCTCGGCAATCAGCTCTTGAGCACGACGAGCGCCGCCCAGGCGGAGACCGTCACCAACACCGGCACAGCTAACCTCACCATCTCGACGGTCACGCTGGGCGGCACGAATGCCAGCGACTTTGCCAAGAGCGCCGACACCTGCACGGGAACCACGGTGACGCCCAACGGCACCTGCACGGTCAGTGTGACGTTCACGCCCGCAGCGACCGGTGCGCGCAGCGGAACGTTGACTTTCACCGACAATAACAACAGCGTGGCGGGCAGCACCCAGGCCGTGGCTCTGTCCGGGGTAGGCGTAGACTTCGGCATCGGTTCTCTCACGCCGACGCAGAGTGTCGGGCAGGGCGGGCAGGCGGTATACACGATCAATGTAACGTCCGTGGGCGGCACGGATTCCAATGCGGCAACTCTAGGTTGCTCCAACTTGCCGGCGCAGGCGACTTGTGCGTTTAGCCCGACCACGGTGACCCCGGGGGCGAGCGGCGGCAGCAGCACGTTGACGATCACCACTACGGCGCCGGTTTACGCCAGGATGCTTCCACCCTCCACCGGGCGGCCGCCCGCCGCGCTGCCGGCCCTGCTCCTGGCCGCGATGCTGCCGGTTCTGGTGGGCTGGTGGCGAGTGCGCCGCAAGTCCCCGCGCTGGGCGGCAGCGACCTGCTTGCTCTTTGGCGCACTGCTCGCCACCACCTTCATGGCGGGCTGCGGCGCGGGTGGCTACCTGCTGCCGAAGGTCGGGGGAACTCCCGTCGGTCTCTACACGATTACCGTAACTGCAACTTTCGGATCGACGTCGCATACAACCACCATTACCCTAAACGTCACCGCGTCCTGAGGAGGAGATATGATTAGCGTTCTTGGCCGGAGGGTCGTTCCTTTGTTGGCAGCGCTGTTGTTGTGTACCGCCGTCGGGCGCGGTCAAGGGGCGAGCCCGGTGGATGTTTCGCTGGGTTATAGCTACCTGCGCGCCAATGCGCCCCCCGGCCAGTGCGGTTGCTTTAGCATGAATGGCGGCAGCGGCGCGGTTGCCGTCTCTCTGGGTCCCCACGTCAGCGCGGTCGCCGACCTGGGCGGCTATTTCCAGAACAACGTCGTCAGCTCGGGGCGCTCCCTGACCCTGGAAACTTATCTCGTCGGCCTTCGCTATTCCTACCGCCACTCGAAGAAATGGACACCGTTTGCGCAGTTCCTGGCCGGTGGAGCGCATGGCAGCGGAACCCTGTACGGTTCCGCCACCACTTCCGGAAGCGCCAGCAGAGCCGCCATGAGTGCCGGCGGGGGACTGGACTGGAACGCTAGCCGGAACATGTCGGTGCGTCTGTTTCAGGCGGAGTATCTGATGACGCGCCTTCCCAATGCCGTCAACGACTATCAAAACGATCTCCGGCTTACCTTTGGAGTGGTTCTGCATTTCGGCAAGCCTCGACGCCGTTGACCGCTGGCGCTGGCAGGATGTCGGCGGCGGAGGGGGGCGGTGGCGCTACGCCGCCTAACCCCCCAACACCTGCCGGAACCTACATGCTGACGGTGACGGGCGCCGCGGGTTCGGGATCTTCCACCCTGAGCGGGGTAGCGCAGCGGTACGCGTACTTTGCGTTCCGCTGCGGCTCTTGTTGGGGAAATGACGTTTTGCGGGCGCCGGTTCGAGGCCTATAAGGGGCGCCCTGTCGCGCCTTCGACGCCCGGTGGTATCGGACCGCTGGTTCTTTGTCACCTGCCGCGTGTTGCCCCGGCGGGGGATTCTCTCCGAGTCAGAATTCGCCTGTCTGGCGCGGGTGATTCATGAGCGCCGCGAGGAGCACGGCTTCCTGCTCCGTGCCGGGGTGTTGCTGCCGGACCACGGGCACGCCATTATTTATCCGCCCTATCCGCGCACGATCTCCACGGTGAGGGAATCCATTAAGGGGGGCGCGACAAAGCGCATTAACCGTTCGCGGCAGGAAACAGAAGGCCGCAGAGGAATCCGTCGTCTGACGGATACCTCTGCGCTACTATTTCAGCCTCGCTTCTTTGATCGGGCTCTGCGCACGGTGCGGGAGTACCACGAGAAGGTGTGGTATATACACCTGAACCCGGTGAAGGCGGGGTGGGTGACCCGTCCGGAGGATTGGCCGTGGTCGAGCGTTCATGATTGCGCCGGTACCATCGACCAGGCGCCAATCCCGCCCAGCGGTCGGTCGACCGCGTGTCGTTACCGGCCGACCCGCACACCCGCATTTGACGCCATACGAAACACCTTTCGCAACGACCCCCGAGGCAAAGAGCCGCAGACGAATCCGTCCGCTGACGGATACGTCTGCGCTACCCCGCTCTATTTTCACTCGACCTTCAAGGGTGCGGCAACCGAGCCGATGCGCCCGCCAAGATCGTCACGGACAACGAAACGGACGGTATATTCCCCAGGAGCAAGATCTAGGGCGCCGGGGAAAGCAATAATACCTTTCTCGCGAATCGCCGACACTTTCTCCGAGGTCAGATGCGTGTCAACTTTCTGGCTTAGGGGATGATCCACTTGATTGCCTGCCGGTGTCTTTGCCAGCGCTATGAATTCCAGCGCCACATGGTTATTGTCGGCGTCGTCGATCAGCGCCGGGTCTGCCGCCAGGCGCATCATATAATTCACACGCTTCTTGCCCGGCTCCTTGCCGGGTTCGATGTGGTCCCACCGCACCGCCAGCGCCAGCGAGGTGTAATCCAAAGGCGACTGCAAAGCCGACACCAGGTCATTGTTACGGCTGGTGGCGGGATCGAGGGTGGCATTGGTCACAAAGAAGCCGCTGCGCGCACGCACTTCCACGTGCTCGCGCTGCACTTTCACCGCGAGCTTGCGCCAGCCAGACTTGGTATTCGACCGATCAAGATAGTAGCCCAGCATATAGTACTCGGCAGAATCGCGAACCGCCTCGCGAAAGCCCTTCGCCAGATCGTTGGAGTTGTAATAGGCGCGGCCTCCGGTCATGGACGCAAACGTCCGGAGGGTCGCCTGGGTATCGATCTGTTTCCTGCTCATATTGCGGGCATAATTTTTCCCCGGGTTGCGCACGGAGGCGTCCGCCAAGGTCACAACTTGCAGCCCTTTCACATCCAGCGGATAGAGCGCAATCTGCGCGGCGTTCAACAATTGCCAGGTGTGTTCGTACATCGGCAGTACATCGCTGAGAGAATCGCGGCCGGCGGGAGCGAGCTGCATGGTGTTGTCGCTCACGCTGAAAGGGAATCCGCCACTCGTCCAGATCAGCGATTTACGCCCGGGGAATCCTGCCAACGCCTGTGATATCTGTTGCATTCCCTGCAAGGTGTAGGTGATGGCAAGGCGTTGCTGGAACGATTGAAAATTCAGTTCCCCGTCTTCCATCATGGTCTGGATTTTGTCGGCTTCGCTTTGCACGACGCCGGGGTCGACCCCCGCGCTGCCATCGGGGCTGGCAGTGCCGGTAATGGCTTCCACATCTTCCTGGGTATCGACCATCTGGGACGGGTCGCCATTCACCTTATGCAGTGCGGCTGCCAGGACGCGCGGGTCGGTCGTGAAGTCATGGATCACGTGAATGCCGCTGCGGGTGAGGGTGTAGAGAGCTGTGGGCTCGCGCTGGTCCACCGATTGCGTAAGATACTTGAGCAATCCCTTGCGCGCATTCGTCTGGTCCAGAAACGGGGTGTTAATGAAGTCGAGCACAATCAGCGTAATGCGCCCCGCTGTCGGCCCGCCGGTCAAGGAATTGGTGAACACATTCGGATTCCTGGGACGCGACAAACGGTGTGCGTCGCTGGTGATTTCCTCGAATGTGGCAATCTTTTGTTCCACGCCGTTTTCCCGCACCGTGAAGTCTTCCTTCTTTAGTCCGCTGATGTGATTGCCCGATTTGTCGGTCACCAGCGTGGGGATGAGCACCAGCTCCGTGCGCGAGGTGAATTTGACTTCAGCGTTGTCCTCTTTGTCTTTGGGCGCTGCCAGGACAAAAATGGAACAAGCCAATGCGGCGATTACCGTGACATAGCGGGAAGGCTTACGGAGAATCGACATTCTCATACTCCTTTCTGATTGCGAGAAAAGAGCGCAGAGTTTCGCTTCTCAGAATCTCTGGGCTTTTTGCTCTTCGCGGGCCAGGCCCGATCATCGTGGCAGCAATGTCGTAGGTGGCAGATGGCATGTGGGGACCCTTTGCTCTGGGCGGATATTACAATACCCCGCCTGCGACCTGCCACCTACGACCTACCATTCGTGACCTTCAGCGAGAACAAGATTCGCACAGCAGCCTAGAGTCCACAGGTTAACCAACGAGTGGACGTTCATCAAAATAAGAGCCGTCCGTCGGCTGACGGATTTGAACGGCACAAACTCTGCGCTACCGGCTCCAAACAGGTCGTCAACATGCCCAGTGAGCAGAGCTTCGGTGAAAGACCAGTCGCGCTGGTCACGTGGATTCCGGCGTGCTTGGCCCGTAGGCACTTGCGCCGGTGTCCTTTCCGTCGATCCCTCACCTCACCATCGACCGTCCAGCATTGCAATGCCGTAAAATCCTGTTTTTTTAGCGAGATGTTCGTACTATTTGAGGTATTGCGAGAATAAGAACGGCCTGATCGTTTGGTTGCGGCTCCGCCGCGCTGTGCTACCCGCTAACTCTGATGCGGAACCGCTTTGTCAGGCGAGGGGTTGGCGTTCCTCGGGCCGGGGGGAGAGCTAATTGCGGCGAGTGTGTGGCGCCCGCGGTGACTTCCCAGCATGGCGGGGGCAACAAGGAACTTCGAAGCAAAATGTGACGCTCGCGAAAATGGCGCTGGGCGCGGCGTCCCCATCCGCGCACGAAGTAATAGTTGAGCGTGCCGCCCATGGCGGATCCCAGCACCGGTACGAGGCGGCAGAGCCCATTCTCCGCGATCTCGCCGCCGGCTCGCACCGCGATGCGCTCGATGAGGCGCGGCACAAACCGTTCGATCACCTGCTTGCGCACCAGGTCCTTGCCCATATCCACGCCCGCGGCGCTTGCCGCTGCCAGCCACAGATCGGCCATGTCGTCTTCGCTGGCATACTCGAAGCCGTGCAACAGGCTCAGCTTCTGGATCATGCGCCAGGTGATGCCGCCCAGAAACCCAATATCGGGCAGAATGGAAAGCATGCCGCCCAAGCCGGCGCCCGCACCCTCCAACATCGCCATCTTCATCGAGGCGCGAATGGTCTTGTCGGCAAGGTAATCCACCACCGGCAGCGGCACCGTATTCATTTCGCGGAAGGATGTAACGTGCAGGCCATAAGCGCGGCGGAGGTGCTTCAGGTACCTGTCGGGATTCACCCCCACGCCGCGATAGGCGCGCAGCAGGCCTATCTTCATGGCCTGCTCGGCTCTACGGCGAATCCAGGATGAACCTCGGGGTCCCATATTATCTTCGATGCCCGCCCTGGCGAATAGGATGTAGACCGCGACGCCCGTCCGCTCGTTAGCCTTGTGCTTACCAAAAACCTCGTCC
Organism: Terriglobia bacterium; assembly: GCA_050018435.1. Classification (GTDB taxonomy): domain Bacteria; phylum Acidobacteriota; class Terriglobia; order UBA7540; family UBA7540; genus Bog-366. The sequence continues at coordinate 571 of JBEKAD010000340.1, read as the reverse complement.
CCATTGAACCCATTGATGTTGGCGCGGTTCCGCGGGTAAGCTCTCATTCCTATGTTCAGTCTGCGGTTTCCGTTTTTACCGCCCTCTGTTTCTCCTTTCTTGGTACACTGGTTCTGATCACAACGCCAATGCCCATCGCCAACCCATCACCGCGGCGGACGAATTCTCTGTTGTTCTGGGTACTGGGAATTCTTGCCGGTGTGGTGCTAACGATCGTTCTTGCCGGGGCCACCATCCGGCTCGCCACGGGAACGGGCCTTCTCCAGCTCATGGCGATTTTCCGGGGCGGGCGCACTCAGATCAATGTGGATCAGCCCACCGTGGTTCGACAGATCCAGCAGTTACAGCGGCTTGAGACCGTCAGCTACACGATGGACAAAATTATCGGCGGAGGGAGTGACAATCCCTACTTGCCCAAGTTCCTGGTTGGCGATCGCCTGCTCCTCCTCGTGCATGGAGAGGTCATCGCGGGTGTCAACCTGGCAAAAGTTCAACCCGGCGACGTTACCGTGCGCGGGCGCGATATCTCGATCCGCCTGCCGCCCGCCGAAGTCTTCAGCACGCGCGTTGA
>JBEKAD010000339.1:0-6221 GCA_050018435.1 Terriglobia bacterium | reverse complement strand
GCTCTCGGCGTCACCCTGCCGGCCATGTAGTCAGGAGACCCACACACGACCGAACGACTAACTGCCGTCATGCCAAGCAGTTCGACAAAAAAACCCGCCTATAACAAAAAGGAAGATGCGCCAGAAGACGATCATCTACCGAAAGGTGTCGTGGGTCCATCATGACCCCTAACTCATGTTTGGGCTTACCTGGTTAAAACCGCTACTGGTCGGCCTCGGGCGGCTCTTCGACGGTTCCCGAGTATACAAGCCGCGGAGTTCAAGAACAACTCCAAGGGCAGTGACAAGTGACGAGTGGCGAGTGACGAGCAACGGAGTCCGTGAGTCGCACATCCTTCTCTATAGAGAGGAACTCCCCATCGTAAGGCTCACCGCAGAGGCACGGCGGTCGGCCCGAGACCGAGCCTGCCTGTTCAATGCCTTTTCTTTTTTGGTTTACTGGCGCACCCTGATGCGTGATGGCCTGACGGAGAGATTCGCCTTTCAGAAACTCAATGGCGATGTAGGGCGTGCCGTCATCGGCCTGGCCGGATTCGTAAATGGTGACGACGTTGGGGTGATGAATGCGGCCTGTGGAAGCCGCTTCATTCTGAAAACGCAGCAGGAAATCGGGGTCATCCAGCAGCTTGCGGTTCAGGACTTTGAGCGCCACCGGACGGTTGCCCACCGCGATCTGCTCGGCGAGGAAGACCGCACCCATGCCGCCTTGACCCAGGCGGCGAACGAGCCGGAAACGGCGCGCAAGACTCGCAGCGAGATGGGCGTCGATCTCAGTCACAGCGGCAAATCCTCGGCGAAACAATTGTTGCGGCGCTGCTCACCACCCCGCGCTTCGCGCTCCCCTCCTCGGTTGAGGAGGGGAATAAGGGGTGGTGCGGCGAACTGTAGCGGCGATCGGAGTTTACCCCGCAGGGCGGGGATCGCCGGTTCGTTCTTCCGTAGGGGCGGCCCTTGTGGCCGCCCCGGGGCAACCACGAGGGTTGCCCCTACGATGGATTGGCGATCTCCGATCGCCGGACGGCGGTCGGAGACCGCCGCTACAGGAGAGTGCAGCGCGCCGTCGCGCGGACAGAAATCAGTGTCGTCCGGGTACGTTCTCAGGCATTGGGGGCAGGCGCGCATCGGGCTCCTTGGCAACTTACAGCGAAGTAGCTGCCCGGTGCCGCGCATCATACTATAGGCACCGGGAAGGGTACAACCGTGCAAGGGCAGTGGCGCAAGGGCAGTGACAAGTGACGAGTGACAAGTGGCGAGCAGGAGCAGGGGACGCGGAGCAGCAACCCAAGGGGGATTTCATCCAGCCCCTGCCGGACCACAGAGGTCACGGAGCACAGACGCAGACAAAAACTGTGGGTGGGGCGGGGCAGACGGGTTCTCGGACATACTGTCCTCTGCGCCGCATTTTTCCTCCTACGGGTAGGAAATCTGCACATTTCTGTCCTGAAAATGGACGCCATCGTGCTAGGCTATAGAAGCGCGGAAGGGCGCCTGGGCGAACCGGCGCACTACGTGGGCAGAGAGATACCGCCCGGCCAACAAGAGCAGTGACGAGTGACGAGTGGTCAGTGACGAGAGACAGGCAGAGTCTGAAGCCGGAAGGGCAGGCAGCGTGGGGCGCTGGGCTGATAACTCCGAGGGAAGGGTCGAGCCTGCAACAGGTGTGGTGGATGGCCAGTTTGTTGATGAAAATCAAAGCGGGCAAGCGCGCCCACAAGAAGATGTTAAAAATGAAGAGTGCTCCTCAGAGTTTATTGAAAACAAAGGGGCAAAAAAAGTGCTCCTCAGGAGTTACTGAAAATAAAAGAGTTACGAGATTTTCACGATGACTCTATGATATGCAAGGAGTTAGCAGTAATTTTTCACCGCCGAAGGGAAGGGGCTGGGGGACGGGATTGGCGATTGCCGATTGACGATTGAGGGGTCAGGAGTCAGAAGTCAGGAAACGGGAGACGGTAAACGGTAAACAGGAGACGGTGGTCAGCGCGGACGCATCACCTAGCACTCACCTTTGACTTTTGCGCTTTGCGTCTTGCATTTTGACTTTCTTTTGCCGTCCTGCCGCGCCGGGCAGTTCGCTGGGGCTAGCTGGCTCGACGGATATGAGTCATTCCCCAGATTCGGGAGCAGTCGTTACGTCACCAATGAATCTCCTAACATCTCCGGAAGATGAGTTCCGACCCTTTGGCGAACACGCCGATCTTGTCGCCGGCGCGCACTTGGCCGGTGGCCATCAGGCGATAGAGAGGGTCCTGAAACTCGCACGCCAGGGTGTGCTGGAGGTGCGCCGCTCCGTATTCCGTATCGCACCCGTGATGGAGAAGCAGCGATTTGGCGCCGGAGGTGAATTCAACCTGAAAGGGTGTAGTCGGATGCTGGAGGAAAACCTGGCAGGCCTTGGCGAGTTCGAGGTCCAAGATGCTTTTCAGGTCGGCGGGGCGAAGGGGCTGGTAGACGATGGTTTCCTCGATGCGGCGCAGAAACTCGGGAGGGAAGTGGCGCTTGAGCGCGCGCAAGGACACGCTGCGGAAGTGGCGCGCTTTGGCTTCCTCCTCCGCCAACTGGGGGATGAAGCCTGAGGGAGTGGTGGCGCGCAGACTTTCCTTGGAGCCGATGTTGCTGGTGAAGAAGAAGAGGCAAGCGGAAAAGTCCACGTGCCGGTTGCGTCCATCGTTCATCTCGGCGCGGTCCAGCACGCCCAGGAGCAGGGAATAGAGCGAGTGGTGGGCCTTTTCAATTTCGTCGAAGAGAATCAGGGTATAGGGGAATTCTGGCGTGCGGAAACGCTCGAGGTTTTCGCGGGTAAAGACGGGCTCCGTGTCGGCGTGGCCGATGTAACCGGGTGGGGCGCCTACCAGTCGGGCGATTTCGTGCTGCTGCTGGTATTCGGCGCAATTGACCTTGAGCAGGGCGTTGGGGCTGCCGAGCAAAACTTCTGCCAGCGCCTCCACGGAATGAGTTTTCCCGCAGCCGGGCGGCCCGAGCAAGAGCACAGAGCCCATGGTCTGGCGCGCCTGCCGGGCCTGCACTTCGATGCGCTGAAGAAGGCGGAGGATCGAATCGGTGGCTTGGGGTTGGCCGACCACACGGGCGGTCCAACGCCGCGCGACGTGTTCGAGCCAGGAACTTCTCGCGCTGGGCCGCAAGGTGATCCATCCTTTGGGTTCTTGTTGGACGCCTACGCTGGTCTGCATTGGGCTCTTTTCACCTCGGACATCCAGTTTTCTCCGCCGGTCAAAACCCCGGTGGGTTTTTGCTCACCCCCCTTTCATCGGCAGGATCGACTATGAACATGAGAATTCGTGGAAGGCGGCGCGCTCCCCGGTGAAATGCTGCTTGACACGGTTTGAATTCTTGCAATAATTCTCACCTTATGAAAGCGTTTAGGGATCCCCCCAACCCGGCCACGGCCTACACCGTAAAGTCGCTGGTTAAAGCGCTGAATATTTTGGAAGTGTTGGCGGATGAGGAGCCGCCTTACACGCTTACCGAGCTCAGCCGGCGGCTGCACTTGCACGTGAGCACGGTGCACCGGTTACTGGTCAACCTGGTCCGGCACGGATTCGTGGAAGAGGATACGGTTTCGGGAGGCTACCAGCTTAGCTACCGCGTCCTGCGCATGGGCTTGCAAGTACTTGACCGTCTGGATTTTCGGCGCGTGGCGCATGCTTTGTTGCGCGATCTTAATGTCCGGACCAAGGAAACCGTACACTTGGCGATCTTGCAGGAAACGCGGGCGATCTCCATCGAGAAGTTTGACAGCCCTCAGCCCGTGGGTTTAGACGCCCGCTTGGGCGGGGTGATGCCCCTCCACTGTACGGGAGTCGGGAAGACGTTGCTGGCTTACCAAAGCGAGGACCTGCTGAATCAGATTGCCCAGTCGCCGGGCCTGCCGCGCATGACCGCGCACACCCTTACGGGGTTAGCGCAACTGCGGAAGGAGTTGGAACGGATTCGCGAGCAGGGCTACGCGCTCGACCAGGAAGAAGCGGTGGAGGGATTGCGTTGTGTGGCGGGGCCGGTGTTCGACCACACGGGGCAGATTGTGGCGGCGTTCAGCGTGGCGGGGCCGGCGATGCGCTTGACGCCGGCGCGCGTCCACGAAATCGCCCAACTGGTGCGGGAGACCAGCCAGCAAATTTCCTACCGGCTCGGCTATCGCAGCGACCTGCGGCCTCTGGCCGGACCCTTGGGCGGCAACCTACGCGCAGAGCGAGGCGTGCAGCGCGGGCGGGCCGGGAACGCCGGGTAGCCTGGGAAGGGAAGGCAGGGGCTTGGAAGGGCGGGGCTTTAGCCCCGCCGTTACAAGGCCTTCCTGATTATTTCCATATCTCTCGCCCCGCGCAGCCCCGATGCATCGGGGCTGCGCGGGGCGAGAGATGAAGAGGTGAGGTGCATCTTCGGCGGGGAGGAAGCCCCACCCTTCCGGCAGCTCCGACCGAGTGTGGTGAGAAATGCCGGCTGGCAAGCAGCAACGCTGGCGCCGGTCCTAATTTGAGGCCACGGCGGCGCGGCCTTCGGATTTGGGCGCGAAGTAGCCGGGGCGGGTGCGCACCACCAACTTGTTCCGGGTTTGAGGTTGGAAGGCGTCCACGCGGATGTTGCGGAAAGTTCCATCCTTCTTGAGGTTGCTGGGGCGATAGACCAGGGTGTACTGGTTGCGGATGTCGCGGGCGATCTGGCGGCAAGTGCTCTCCACCTCGTCGAGCGACTTGGGAAAGTAGGGTTCTCCACCGGTCGCTTCGGCCAGTTCCTTCAGGACTTTGGCCGCGCGATGGGCTTCGCCGCCGCGGATTTTGAAGAGGCTGCTGGTTTCGTCCGAGCCCAGCAAGCCGACGGTGTAAATGACGGCACTGGACTTTTGTGCCCTGTCCATGAGTTCTTCCAAGGTATAGCGGCTGGCATTGTCCTCGCCATCGGTGATCACCAACAGAACCTTTTTGTCGCGGTTGCCCAGCTTCAGGTGGTCAAGGGAAGCTATAACGGCGTCGCGTAGCGCGGTGCCGCCGCGCGAATCAATCTTATCCAGCGCTGACTTCAGGTCCTCAATCGTACTCGCGAAGTCTCCGGGAGTATCGAGGTAATACACGTCGTTAAAGTTCACCACAAAGACCTGATCCTGGGGGTTGGAGGTTTTGGCGAAAATAACCGCCGCAGCGTTTACCGCCTGACGCTTATCGCGCATGCTGCCGCTGTCGTCGATGACAATACCCATGGTAACGGGGACATCCGCATGAGAGAAGTGCGTGAGGGGCTGGGGCGCCCCGTCCTCAAAGACACGGAAGTCGTCCTGCTTGAGATCGTTGACGACGTGCCCCTTCTTGTCGAGCACCGTGGCATGTAAGACCACCTCGTTGACTTCCACGATGATGACACCTTCTCGGCCTTTCTTCTCGGCGGGAGGCGTATGGGGAGTCGCCGGCTGCGGGGTCTGCGCGCACAGGGCGAGAAGTGGACAGCAGAGGAGGGCAAGGAATCCACTCCGGATGAGCAGGTTTCGGCAGCGCAAATCATTGAGTCGGTGCATAATAGCCAGTTCGAGCGTAAACCTGAAGAGGCGGCAACCCTTTGGGGGGGTTCAGCTTGACCCGGATGCGCCGCCAACGGCCGTCTCGAATCAGATTCGAAGGCCTATAACCCAGCACGTATTGGTTGCGCAGTTCGATCGAGATTTTCTCCGCGATGTCGGGCAGTTCATTGGTATTTTCAACGCTGAACAGGCGGCCGCCCGAAACTTCCGAGAGTTCCGCGAGCAAACCGGGGCCGCCGGCCTCCTCCGACGTGCGCGCCCGCGAGGCGATGGGCTCGAAAATGCCCACAGCGTAAATCTGCACGTCGGATTCCTTCACCGCGCGCTTGATGTCATTTTCCGTGTAGCGGCTGTGGTTGTCACCCCCATCGGAGATGACCAGGAGCGCGCGACGGTTTGTGGTGGCCTTCTTCATTTCACTCAAGCCCAGATAAATCGCGTCGAGAAGCGCCGTCCTCCCACCGGACTTGACCGTCAACAGCCGGTCTTGCAAGTTCTCGTACTTCGCGGTGAATCCCGAAATCAGGTCCGGCCGGTCCGAAAAACTAACGAGCATAAACTCATCCTGGGGATTGGATGTCTTGAAGAACTGAAGGGCTGCTTCCTTGGACTTCTGGATTTTATCGCCCATCGAACCGCTGCAATCGAAAATCAATCCCACGGAGATGGGAGCGTCCTCCGTCGAGAAGGCAAC